>NZ_JAFAVV010000408.1 GCF_019242285.1 Bradyrhizobium sp. | reverse complement strand
ATTTCGGGATCAAGCGCGGAGGTCGGCTCGTCGAACAGCATGATCTGCGGGTCGAGCGCCAGCGCGCGAGCGATCGCAATGCGTTGCTGTTGTCCGCCCGAGAGGTTTGCCGGATACGCCATCTCCTTATGAGCGAGCCCGACCCGGCCGAGGAGATTTCTGGCCCGGTCCTTTGCCTCCTGCACGGAACGCCGGAGCACGACACGTTGCGCGAGACATATGTTGTCCATGACGTTGAGATGGGGATATAGCTCGAAATTCTGAAAGACCATTCCGACGCGCCGGCGGAGCAACTTGATCGATCGTTCTCCGTTCTTGAGCGCGACGCCGTCAACGACGATTTCACCGTCATTGTAGCTCTCGAGCGCGTTGACGCACTTGATCAAGGTCGATTTTCCGGAGCCGGATGGTCCGCAGATGACGACGACCTCCCCTTTTGACACCTGCAGCGTCACGTCGCGCAACACGTGGTGGGCGCCATAATATTTGTTGACGCGTTTGAACTCGATCACGGCGTGAATGTCCTCTTCAGCCGTTCCACGCCCGCCGTCGCGGCGAGGCAGATCACGTAGTAGACGAGGCAGGCAAAGGAGTAAGCCTCGATCAGTCGCCCGTCGCGGTTGGCAATGATGGTTATCGCAGTCAGAAAGTCGTGGAGCGAGACGACGAAGACCAACGAGGTATCCTGAAACAAGACGATGGCCTGGGTGAAGAACACCGGGATCATGGCCGTCACAGCTTGCGGAAAAACCACATGGCGCAAAGCCTGGCCGCGGCTCATGCCGCTGGCAAGCGCGGCGCTCAACTGACCTGGACGAACGCTCCTCAGACCGGCCCGCATGATTTCGCTGTAGTAGGCCCCTTCGAACAGGCCGAAGGCGATGATCGCCGATGTCCATGCGCCGACCGGCGTGCCGACGACGAGAGGCACCATGAAATAGAACCAGAAAATCACGAGGATGAGCGGGATCGCGCGGAATAGAAACACGTAGGCGTCCACGCACCGGCTGGCGAACACGCCGCCGAACGTTCTAATCAGTATCAAAACCGTCCCCACGCCCAGCCCGCCGATCACACCGAGCATGGTCAAGGTGAGACTGAGGGCGAGGCCGTCCAGCAGGAAGGCGGCATTGTGAGCGATGAACGAATAATCCAGCATCGGCGTCATCCCGTGGGCCACGCCGAAATACGCTGCAGCCTGGCCATAACACCATTGAGGACCAGCGCGACTGCGACATAGAACGCAGTCGCTGCACCGAAAGCCTCAAAGCCGTGAAATGTAAAATTCTCGATCTGCCGACTTTGCGCGGTCAACTCGAGCACGCCGATGGTGAGCGCCAGCGATGAGTTCTTGACGACGGACAGGAACTCCGACGTCAGCGGAGGCAACACGATGCGGAAAGCCTGCGGAACGACGACATGGCGTAACGTCTGTATTTCGTTCATGCCGGCAGCCGCCGTAGCCATTCTCTGCCCACGCGGAACGGCCTGCAGTCCGGCACGAAACAATTCGCCCAGACGCCCCGATGTGTAGAGCGCAAGAGCAAGCACCGCGGTCCAGAACTCGGGATCAGGTAAGTCGCGCTTGAACCAAAGCCCCATCCTTGTCGGCAACAGTTCAGGCACCATGAAGAACCATGCGAACATCTGCAGCAGCAAAGGTATGTTACGAAACGCCGACACGTAGAATTGGGCGACCCAAAGCAGAGATCGCGACGTCGAGACCCGAGCGATGCCGACACAGAGACCAATCGGCACCGCAAACAGCCAGGCCGCGAGGGCGAGCGCCAGCGTCCATCCAAGCCCCGACAGCAGCCAGCCTGCATAGGGTTGGACAAACAGCAGCCCCCAATTCCACTGATAGTTCACAGCAGCGCTTTCCCTCCGCGGTCTTCACGCCGACGGTTGCGCATTATTCGGCGATCGCCTCGATCTTGAACAAGGTATCGAGTTCACCCTCGATCGGCACGCCATAAGGCGTGATCCATTTTTCGTACAGCTTCTGAAGCTCGCCAGTTGCGAGCATCCGTGCGATGGCACCGTTGAGGATCGTCAGGAGGCCGGAATTATTCTTCCCAACCATCAACGCCACTTGTTCAAACGACAGCGGCTGGCCGACAACGGTCAGGCCGGCCTTGTTTTCTGTCTTCTGGAGCGCTCCGCCGAGCAGGACTGCATCATTGATGAAGGCGTCCACGCGCTGCGTGGTGACGGCGAGCAGGCCCTCCGCATTGTCTCGTACCTGGAGCACGCGAACGTTGATCTTGCGTCGATCAAGTGCGGCGCGGACATAATGCTCGGCCGTAGTGCCGGCGGCGAGTGCGACGATCTTTCCGTCCAGATCCGGCAGATCGCGGATGCCCGATGACGCCCTGACGAGCATCCTGCCCTCCGCAAGAGCAATGGCGTAACTGAAATCAACCTGCTCCTGCCGGTTCAATGAATTCACTGTCGCGCCACATTCGATGTCGACCGTGCCGTTCGCGATCAGCGGAATCCGAGTCTGCGGGGTCACAGGTACGTATCGGGTCTCGATGCCGGCAATAGCGAGTTTGCGGCCGATTTCCGCTACGATCCTGTTGCAGATGTCGATGGAGTAGCCGCTCGGTTGCCTGCGCTC
>NZ_JAFAVV010000311.1 GCF_019242285.1 Bradyrhizobium sp. | reverse complement strand
CTCCAACTCTTGGGCCGAAAAGAAGCCCCGCTCCTTGGGACAAGGCGCAGGGCAGGTTACTCACTTTGGGACGCGCCAGTGCTGCTGGCGCACCTCAGTCTTTCAAAGATGCTTTGCTCCCGCATCAACTTTGTTGAATTTCGATCGCATGGTTCTGTCAGGTTCGCGTAGAAATCCTGGCTTGGGAGGTGCCTTGACTGGAGTGACGGTGCTCGCGCCTTGAGCCATGCGAAGCGGCCTTCCTGCGCAAGCTCACGTGCGATGTCGAGCTCGGCCTGCATCGGACTGCGCGAGCAGCCGGCAGCATGAAGCAAAACGAGGCCCGGAAGAGTGCGCGACCGCCGGCGCCCGGTATCGCCGCTCGGCGGATGTGCTTCCATCATCTTTGCTGGTGCCGGCTGAGGGGATTGAACCCCCGACCTTCGGTTTACAAAACCGCTGCTCTACCGCTGAGCTAAGCCGGCTGAAGAGGATCGTTTCGCCAATCCCCTGGCGGGACTCGGCGAAGCCACCCGCGAGAACGCCGCGGAAACGGCGGGGCGTGCCGCGTCCTGTTTAGGGTACGCCATCGGGCTCCGTCAACGCACGATCTGGCGTTCAGTTCGCCGATGGGATGCGGGAGCGGATCGGTACGTCCAGGCGCGCCGCCGGGCCATGTTCTTCGGGCGCGGCATCCCATGCTTCGCTCTCGGTGACGCCGAACTCGAACTCTCGGCCACGGCAGGCCCTCTCGCCGTACGCGCCTCCTCGGTCGCGCGTCGTGGCGGTCCCACAACCGGTAGTCTTACGGAGTCCGCCTTCACAAAGGTTTCGCACATCAGTTGTACGTCGCGCACCCAGCAGCTCAACCATCGCGGCCGGCGAATCGGGCCGCTGCCGTGTTCGGTGATGCTGCGCCAATCGCTTCGGAGGTGATGCGGGTGCTGGCGGAGAAGTTCTTTCTGGTTCTGGAGACGCGCCTGAGCCGCATCGATTTCGATGAGGGGGCGGGCGCGGAACATTACGACGCGCCAAATCGCAGGCAGGCTCCGACGCCAAAGTGGCAGATCGTCAGCGCGTTGATCGCCTTTGCCTGGTCGTTTTCTCCGGTTGCACAGTGAGGCGGATCAGCACTTTCTTTGTGCCGTCGAAAACTTCGAGGACGCGATTGCACAGCAGGCAGTGATACTCGCCCGTGGTCGCTCGGCCGGAAGCGATTTCAAGGCGACGGTAGCCAGCCTTGCATTTGGGGCAGACGATATCCGACGATTTCATGTCAAGACGTTAGCACGCGATCGGACGTCCTCGCAAACTCCCAGGCCGACGGCAAAGGCCCTTTCCAGTCTCTGCGCCGGGGTCGAGGCCATGCATCCCAATGTTCAGGGTGCAGGCCAGCGGCTGGCGACACATGCCAGGCGTTTCAAGGCGCTAACGCGGAATTAAGCCCATCAGCCCATAATCCAGGGCAGATCGGTGCTGCGTGAGGGAGCCGTCGCGACGACGATCCAGCGATGGCTCCTTTTTTCGTTCACTCGTTTGAGGGCAGTGCAAGTGACCAATACGTCGGAAACGCAGAGCCAACCCGAACAACCCCAATCCGCAGCACCGAGCAAGCGGTCCACCCGGAAATCGATATTGGCACTGTCGATGTTCGCTTTGGCCATAAACGGCACGGCGGCCATCTATACGCTGCCGTCCTTCGATATTCCCTTGCCGGGGGTCGGCAATTTGGCCGAATTGCTTCCGCATCGGAAAGCTTCCGATCCAATCACGGACCCGGTCGTCGCCGCTTTGACGGATATTCAGTCGGCCCAGCAGCAACACCTGGCCTCGCTGCAGGAGACCAGCTCCTCATTGCAACAAAGCACGGCTCTGCTTCAGCAGGACTCGACGGCGCTGGCTTCGCTAAGACAGAGCGTCACGGATGAACGTGTCGACGTGAAGAGGATATCTGCTCAGATCACGGATGAACATGTCGACGTGAAGAAGATGTCCGCTCAGATTTCCACGCTCATAGCGAAGGTCGACTCGCTGCAAAATGCAATGAAGCCGGAAATAACCTCCTCCATTCCAACCGGGCGCGCTCGCAAGCGGCTATACGGAGTGGTGCGTAACGGGATGGCTCGGCAGCCCAGACCTGCAGGGCCTGTCTCGGTCGGAGGGGCTCCCTTGAGTTTTCCGGCTATCACGACGGCGCCAGAAGGCTGAAGGCATCGCAAGCCGCCACCGCCCTCGCGCGAAACCTGGCTTGGATAATGAGGGCCTGTCTCTCGCTCTCGTCGACGGCACCCCACAGCGCGACCTGTGTTGCGGCGACATGGGGACCGAGGATCGCGACCGCGTCGCTCGGCCCCATACCCAATCTGTGAAGAGGTTCGCCGCCTGCCTGATGCGACGAACGAATTCTGCGTAACTCAGGGTCACGTTCGTCTCGGGCGTGCCCATCCGGGTGACATACCGGATGCCTGCTCGGCGTTACCGATGCAACGGAGCCATTCCGTCGTGCAAATCGTGTTGCATGGGCCGTCAGGGCAATGCGAAATTCCGCCCCGCCGGAAGCAGGACCACAGGGCTTGTGGGGCGCAGGCAGGAGAGCGATGTTCGTTATTCTGGGCTTGGGGTTTCTCCTCGGCATGCAGCACGCGCTCGAGGCCGACCACATTGCCGCCGTCTCCGCGATCGCCGCGCGGCGGAGCGAGGTCGGCGACATCGTCAGGCACGGGCTGACCTGGGGTCTCGGCCACACGCTGACGCTGTTCGTGTTCGCCGGTGTTGCGATCCTGCTCGGCCATGCCATCCCCGAAACCATGGCGCGGCCGCTGGAGACCGCGGTCGGCGTGATGCTGGTCGGCCTCGGTGCGCATGTGCTGTGGCGGCTGTGGCACGACCGCGTCCACCTTCACGTGCACCAGCATGGCGACCGCGTCCACCTCCATGCCCACAGCCACGCCGGCGAGACCGTGCCGCACCGGAGCAGCGTCCATGCGCATGCCCACGGCTTTCGCTGGCGCACGCTCCTGGTTGGCCTGATGCACGGCATGGCCGGCTCGGCCGCGCTGCTCATGCTCGCGGTGGCGCAGGCCGCGACCCCGTTCGCGGGCCTCGCCTATGTCGCGCTGTTCGGCATCGGCTCGATGATCGGCATGGGCGCGCTGTCCACGGTGATCGCCGTCCCGATCGTGGTGTCCGCGCGCTGGCTGAACCTCGCCAATCACGCCCTGCAGGGCACGGTCGGCGTCGTCACCATCGCGATCGGCGCCCACACCGTGCTGGCGAACGCGCTCGCCTGAATACGCGCCTGCTTTACCTCTCCCCGCCCTTTGCAGGGAGAGGTCGGATCGCATCGAAGATGCGATCCGGGCGAGGGGCGAGGCACGCTGGTGCCAATATCGAGCATTCCGAAGACTGCGTTCTTGCGACAAGCACGCTCGTGTCTGCCCCTCACCCCAGCCCTCACCCCGTAAGAAAGAACGGGGAGAGGGAGCGCACCGCCGATGCTGCCTGACTTGAACCGCGCGAGCCCGCAATCCTGCGGACGTTAACGCATCCTCGTTGCCATCACCCGAAATTAACGTTGGCGAATGGCTTCCGCGTTAGGCTTACCGGAACTTTCCGGCGCGGCCTTAACACCTTGGCGCCACATGATCGGTTAGGTTGTCGTTTGGCACTTGGACATCCATTCATGCACATGCGGTTCGCGTTGATGCTTTTGTTGGCAGCGCCGGCGGCGGCTGTCGCCGGCGAGGGATTCGACCTCGTGATCCCCGGCCGGCCCGGCGTGCCGATCATGATGAACGGCGTGGACGTGTCCTACGCCGTCATCGAAGGCGATTTCGGCCTCGGCAAGAGCGTGCACAACCCGCCCAGGGTGTTCGGCGGCCATCTCGTCGATCCGGAGCCCTTGGTCGGGCACTATTATCCGAGCGTCGGCCTGAAGCCGGGCTACGGCCGGGCCGAGATCGAGGCGCCGGCCGATCGCAAGCCGAAGGGCGCCGAATCCTTTCACCAGTCCTGGTCCGCGCAGTCGCCGTCCCTGCCGGCGCCATCGGCCCGCATGGACGTCCCGCTCGATCCGCCGCCGGTGATGATGGCGCCGCGCGGCAGGGAGGGACGCATCCAGCGCGAATTCTCGGATCGGCCGCAAGAGCCTTCCGAGAAGCTTTCGAGGTGAGTGAACCAAAAAAATTCGACAGGAGAGAGCAAGTCATGCGTCTAGTGATTTCAGGAGTGATAGCGGCCTTTGCCGTGATGACCGCGGGCGCAGCCCCCGCGATGGCCTGCGGGTTCACCGCATGCTCGCCGTGCGCGACCTATCTCGGCCCATGCACGACGCCGGCCTATACCTACGCGCCAACCTACACCACCGTGCCGAGCTACGTTGGGTATGACCGGCTGGCTGACCCGGAGACGGACTATGACGCCGGACCGGAGCACCAATACTATTACGTCAACGAAGGCCCGACCTATACCGGCCCGGGCGCGTTCGCGCCGTATCCGACCTACCGCGGCGGCTACCGTCACCATGCCTATCGCTGGCACCATCGCTACACGTTCTATCCCCATCGCCACAGCCTGCGTTACGGCTATGCGCCGCAGCACCACGCCTGGCACACCGGCTACGGGTACGGCCGTCGCGGGACGCGCCGCTACGACTGATCGCCGAGATGATCGAGAACCTTGGCGCCGGTTCGCTTCACGCGAGCGGCGTCATGCCATCAGGCCGAGCCGCGTCGCACCGACATAGAGGGCGAGCACCGCGGCGTTGGAGACATTGAGGCTGGTGATCTCGCCGGGCAGGTCGAGGCGGGCGACCACGCGGCAGGTCTCGCGCGTGAGCTGCCGCAGGCCCTTGCCCTCGGCGCCCAGCACCAAGGCCAGCGGCTGGCGCAACGCCACCGCGGCGAGATTGTCGGCGCCGGCGCTGTCGAGCCCGACGGTCAGGAAGCCGCGCTCGTTCAGCGCGGTCAACGCCCGCGCCAGGTTCTGCACCGTCACCAGTGGCACGAGCTCGAGCGCCCCGGAGGCCGATTTCGCCAGCACCCCGGTCGCCTCCGGGCTGTGGCGGTTGGTGGTGACGATCGCCTTGACCGCGAACGCTGCGGCCGAGCGCAGGATGGCGCCGACATTATGCGGGTCGGTGATCTGGCCGAGCACCAGCACGATGCCCTCCGCCGGCAG
>NZ_JAFAVV010000167.1 GCF_019242285.1 Bradyrhizobium sp. | reverse complement strand
CGACGCTAGCCTTCTTCGCCGGCTACCAGGTGTGGCCCATCTTCCGCGTTCTCTGGATAAGCCTTACCGACTATCAGTTTTTGGCCAACGGGCCGGCGCACTGGGTCTGGTTCGACAATTACAACGCCGCACTTCACGACCCATTGATGTGGTCGAGCTTGGGCCGCGCGGCCCTCTTCACGATCATGTTCCTGCCCGGCACGATCATCCTGCCGCTTCTGTTGGCGATCCTCGTCGATCGGGTGACGAATGCGAGCCTCGCGACCCTATACCGCGTGGTGCTGCTCATTCCGGCTGTCATTCCCAGCACGCTCATCTTTGTCCTGTGGAAGTGGATGTACAACTACCAGAGCGGCCCAATAAATCATTTTCTCGTCGATACCATCGGTCTGTTCAACCTGCAGAATGCGCCCCAGTGGCTGGGCGGTACGCCCCTCACACTGCCCTCGATCGCCATCATGGAAGTATGGTGGGGTCTCGGTTACCACACCATCTTCTTCCTCGCGGGCCTCGCTGCGATTCCCAAGGACCTGCCGGAAGCTGCCCGGATCGACGGGGCGAACGAATGGCAGGTCTTCTGGCATGTGACGCGGCCGCGTCTCGCCCCGATCATGATGATCCTGGTCGTATTGCGCTTCGGTACCGCGATGGCCGTCATCGACGAGTATCTCATCTTCGGCGGTTTCAACCGCGCCTCGCCGACCTATACCTGGACGATCTTCATGTACGATCAGGCATTCAAGCTCGGCCTGTGGCGGCAGGGCTACGCCGCGGCCATCGGCATGATCGGGGCGATCGCGATGATGTGCGTCATGGTTTTCCTGCTCCGCATATTCCGTCCCAGGGGCTGACATGGGCCCGAGGTCGCCATTGATGCTCGACGCTTTCCATCAAGGTCGTGTCGCGTCCTCGCCTAACGCTGCATCAAGACCAGCGCCCGGCTGGTTCAACCGTAACGGCAGCGCCATCGTCCGCCACGCGGTGATCAATTTCTTCATGCTGATCATCCTCCTGCCGCTCGCCTGGGTTCTCGTGATGTCGGTGAAACCGCTTCCCGACGCGATGCGCGGCGATTTTTGGCCGCGACATTTCGACTTCACCCACTACGGCTACGTATTCCAGCGGATCGCTACGTTGCCGGTGAATCTATTCAACAGCATCTACGTCACAGCGAGCACGGTGCTGATCACCACGATCTGCGCGGTGCTCGCCGGTTATGCACTCGTGCACCTTCGGCCCCGTGGCGCTGGCTTGGTCGCGGCGGCGCTGTTGGTCTCACTGTATTTCCCGGTGCGCGTGGTCTCGATCATCAGCATCTACGAAACACAACACTGGCTGGGCCTGATCAACAGCACGAGCGGCCTGGTTCTGCCTTATGTCACCCTTCAGCTGGCCATCAGCGTCTTGATCATGCGCAGCATGTTCCAGCTCGTGCCGCACGAGCTGATCGAAGCGGCGCGGATCGATGGTGCAAGTCACTGGCGGACGCTGTGGATGGTCGGCCTGCCGATGGTGCGCAACGGCCTGGTGGTCATATTCATCGTCAATTTCGTCGCGGCTTGGGGCGAGTATTTGTTATGCTTGACGCTCATAGACGACGAGGCGGCGCGCACCATGCCCGTCGTGCTGGCCGCCGCCCAAGGCGGTCAGGGGCAGTGGGCTTGGCCGAACCTTGCCGCCGTATATGTCATCGTGGTCACCCCAGGCATCCTTGCCTTCACTTTCGCTCAAAAGCTCTTCTTCAAGGGATTGATGGAGGGCGTCGTCAAAGGGTAACCGAGCAAGCATCACCACGCGTCAGGGATCGGCACGCCCAAAGGGTGCCGGCGAGGAACAAGACCCACCGCGAGCCGGTTAAGCCGATCAGGACGAGAAAGGTCGCGATGCATCTCGCGCCGACCGAGATCGAGGTCCAGCACGCGCGCATGACCAAAATACCGATGCTCAGCGATGCCCCCGCCGCGGAAAGAGCCCGCGAGGCAGAGGACGTGCGGGAGCTCGAGGGTGTTCGCGAATTCGGCCAGGCGCCTGGGCTGGAAGTGGCCCGCGCTCCGCCGCGCCGGGTGGGCGCGGCGGCGATCTCCGTCATTTGCGTCGCGGTCACGAGCGTCTCGAGCTACATATTCACCAATCCGGAGATGCCGCGGATCGACCCCGTCATCGAGTTCCCGTGGTTTATTCCAATTGGGCCTGCTTTTGGCTTCATTTGGCTCGTACTGACGCTCAGCGTCGTCGCGTCATTCTATTTGATCCTGCGAAGCTCGCCGGACAATAAGCTCAGACGCCTCGCCATCGCGGCGTACGTGGCCCAGCTCGCCATGCACACGGTTTGGGCCTGGCTGCTTTTCGCGCGTCGACTTCCAACGCCGAGCCTTTACGCGGTCGCACTTTTCGTGGCCGTCGTGATCGTCGCGGTCTGGGCCGCAGCTCACGTCGACAAGCGGGCGAGCCTGCTGCTCGGGCCTTATCTCGCCTGGGCGATCTTCGCTTTCGTGACGACTGCCCGTATCGCATCCGGCGGGACCATCTGAAATTCAGGGTTCGGCGATGCGCGCTCCGCGATTGGGCGCGCATAGGCCGAAACGACATGAAACCCGATTGCTGCGTCGAAGCCGATTGATGCTGCCCAAGCCGATTGATGCGTCCAAGCCGATTGATGCGTCCAAGTCAGATGGCTTCGGGCGGGATTGGCGTGGAGAAGAGGTAGCCCGAAGTCTCATCGCGCACGATGATCGTGAAACCATGGGTTGGATGGTCACCCGCGATGACGTGAAGGAGACCGTGGAGCGAAGATTTGTTCTCGGTCATCTCCGCCTCGATCTTCTTGAGCTCATCCAACTTCGTGGCTTTCGGCTCGCGCATCGTGCTCTCCCGGCAGGGTTTCGGGGCAAATTCCAACGCGAAGACCGCTTACCCGTTCCGAGCACCGATACTTGGAATTCAGGGAGGAAGGCTTGGCGGCCGCCAAACGGGAATCCGAAAAGGACGAGATGAACGCACAGAGCTTAATTTGGGGGTAAAGTTGAATTGGCTGTTGCGGAAAGTGAAAATCAAGTAGAATCTTTCACAAAATTAATAGTCGGGGGACCCTATGCGAACTCATCAGCCTTCGCCAGCCCTCTACAACGATGATCTTGCTCCCGCGAGAGTAAGGAATTGGGGGACGTTCAGCATCTTCAATGTCTGGACTTCCGATGTTCATAGCCTGTGGGGCTATTATCTCGCTGCGAGTCTCTTCCTGCTTTGCGGCAACTTCCTGAATTTTGTGCTCGCCATCGGCATCGGATCGCTCATCATCTTTTTCCTGATGAACCTCGTCGGCTACGCCGGCGTTCGAACTGGCGTCCCCTACCCCGTGCTGGCACGGGCCTCTTTCGGCGTGTTCGGGGCCAATCTGCCGGCCCTCGTGCGCGCTATCGTCGCCTGTTTCTGGTATGGCGCTCAGACAAGCGCGGCGTCAGGCGCATTCGTGGCTTTGTTGAGCCGTAACGACGCGATCCTCGCTTTTCACCAAACCTCGCACATTTTCGGCCACTCGACCCTCGAGGTCATCTGCTTCGTGGTGATCTGGGCCTTGCAGCTCTTGATCATTCAGCACGGCATGGAAACGGTACGCAAGTTTCAGGACTTCGCCGGTCCTGCCGTCTGGGTGATGATGCTCATCCTTGCCGTCGTGCTCTGCGCCAAGGCCGGCGGCTTCTCCT
>NZ_JAFAVV010000042.1 GCF_019242285.1 Bradyrhizobium sp. | reverse complement strand
CCAGCTGGCTACTTCCGGTCCGCCGCTACAAGCGGACCAATTCCCGGATCGTCGAAAGCGATCGGAAGCGCTGGCTGCAATGAGGGCGATTCGAGTCCGCCGCGCTGCGCTCCTTTGTTTCCGAGATGTCAGAACCGAGTAAGCATCCCCCGCTCGAATTTTCCTCCGACATAGCCGCGACGTGCAGACGTCCTTCTGAAGCCGACACCATCAAGGCCGGCGCGATCATGGAGCGACAGCTTCGTGCACTCGAACGGCACCATCGCTAGCACGAACGCAAGCTGCACCTCTCCGACCTGAACCACTTCGTCACGATGATGCGGGAGCACCTTGAGAGATGCGGCGCGGTGTACAGCCGCGAAACAACCGAAGGAAGTCTATCGAGGCCTTCCTTCGCCAGTCCCAAGCAGACCCGCATGATCGAGGCTTAGACGTCGGCGTCGACACTGTCATTCATCGTGCAGCTCGAATCCGCAGCATCGACGATCCGTCCGAACTCGGCCAGTATTTCTGGATGGTTCTCATCGAGATAACGGCCGATTCTTTCGTTTCCAAGGAGTTGCGAAATATATCTGGTTGCGATCACCAGATTGAGCATGTCGTTTCCATACGCTGCCTCGACGGCCCTGAAGTCCTCCTGCGCGGTCTTGAGCTCCCTTTCCAGGAGGGACAGATCTGCGGACGAGATTCGAGGCCGGGCCGAGGGCTTTACTGGCTTCACAAGATCGCAGTCTTTGGTCGCAACGAGTAGAGCCCTCGCGTACGCCGACGTGTAGCTTCCGGCGGAGGCCATCAACTCGCAGGTTTCGATCTGACGCGTGGGTCTCATCTTTCGCAGGACGTCGAACACGACCGGATTTACGGCTGCGTCCCTGAGCATCTGCACGGCTTCCACGCAGATGTTCCTCAACAGGCGTTTGCGCTGGTTGATGTAATCGATCTTGACGTCTAGAGCCCGCGCAAGCTTTGACTCCGGCACCCCACGCTCGATCGCTCGAACGATCATGAAATGCTGTTGCACGACCGAAAGCCGGTTGATCCGCTTGTTGTACGTATACGCCTCGTCATCTTTGGCAAAAAGACAATCGACCTTGGTCTCCCCTCTTTCCATCAAGATGCTGCGTCTTAGATGGCCATCGAGCAGCAGATAGCGTCCCCGATGATCGGCCTCTCGGTAGACCACCAGCGGTTCAACCAAACCGACTTCATCAAGGGACGCGGCAATGCACCGATATCGGGGGCTTCGCCTTACCAGATCCGTAATTTGCCTCGTCGGCAGCAACGAGGCGAACGGCAGGGTCTGCAGCGTACTCTCGAAGGCAGCGCGGACGCATCGCTTGTTCACGATATCCCCTTGGACGCCGTAGCAAGCCGGCGGAGTAACGGCATGGGCATTCGCTCAAGCCGCTCTTCGCGCAGAAGGGAGAGAAACATTCGCTCTTGCAACAGGGTCCTCAACGCGTTCAGAAGGAACAAGAGTCGCATCTCCGTGAGAGCCGCCTTCTTTCTGACCGTCAGCTGACGATCGGTCTCCTGCCGGTAGGCGCGCATGAGGTCCACGGCACTGGATCTCGCCACATCCTCGCCTTGGGACTCGGGCTGGCGCTGATCAATCAGTCTTCGCAATTTCGCAAGCTGATG
Source organism: Bradyrhizobium sp. (assembly GCF_019242285.1). Taxonomy (GTDB): domain Bacteria; phylum Pseudomonadota; class Alphaproteobacteria; order Rhizobiales; family Xanthobacteraceae; genus Bradyrhizobium. Next base: position 14,760 of record NZ_JAFAVV010000042.1, on the reverse strand, counting down.
ACTTGTGTGCGGTTTGTCCGCATGGACCTGCAACAGTGATGCCTGCAGCTCCGGCGTTTTCGCTCTTGCGATCTCACGCGCGACGGTCGATGGAATGATCTTTTTCTCGACAGCATTCAGGAGTTGCTCCTCGCCATGCCTCAGCAGATAGCAGACCGTCGCCACGCGGGAGGCCGGCATGTCGAGCTTAGCCGCAACCTGGGCCGCACTGTAGCTCTTGGCGAGGCGCGCGATCTCGCTGAAAAGTTCGAGTGGGGCGCGGTGGCGCCGCGCGATATTCTCGACCAGGCCCATCAAAAGGCAGTCTTCGGTCGCGGCATCCACTAGGATGGCAGGAATTTCCTTTGCGCCCAATTCGACAATCGCTTCGATCCGCCCCTCACCGCATATCAGCTCGTAACTCCCGGCTTGGCCGCGGTCACTCACCGTGATTGGTCTTTTCAAGCCAAGGCGGTCAATGGAAACGACCAGTTCCTTCTGCCGAAGCGGGCTGCGCTCGCGCGGGTTGAGCACGGTGATGGCCGATATAGGTATCGATCTGATCGTGCGATCTCGCTTCACGCAGCCCGTTCCTCTTCAAGGCCAACGCACATGCGACAAAACGCGTCGAGGTTGGTGTATCGGCATGCTCCGACGAAAATCTTGTCGGAAAGGCAGATGCGTTTGTACTTCACCCCCGCGAGTGCCACAGTCGGAACCAAGTAGCACGCATCAATTTTAGTTCCGGAAAGCTCAGTCCGGATCACCAATGTGAGGTCGGATCGGGCCTTTGTCTCAACGTTTGCATACCAGCGAATCCGGGTCGACAACCGATTCGGCGTCGCCGCACAAAGCGAGATCGAGAACTCATCATCGATCGTCAGAAGTCGATTGTCCTGGCTGATGCTCGCGCGGCCGCCGAGTTCCTCGATCCTGGCCCCGATTTCGGTGGCTGCCGTTTGCAGGATCGAGCGGCGCGTCGTCGCGATACTGGAGCGCACCACGAGCCGCTGCGGCTGATAGTCGATGAGCCTGTAGGCAGCAAGCAGCGAGCCATAGTGCCGCTGCAGTGTCCAAACGGCTGGCACATCTTCACAGGCATCGATGATGGTGCGGGTCAACCGACCGTTCTCTCGCTGCAAAGCCGCAAGGCGCTCCAACATCTCTTTCTCGGAGCACACATTCCGTCTCTCTTGCAGAATCTTCCGGGCCTGCTCGAACAGATCCGGCTTGACCATCGGCTCAAAGGCGTGATCCTTGCGGATCCACATTTCAGGCGGGTTGAGCACGCGCTTCCGGCCGAGCTTCTCCGACGTCCGGTTGAAGATGATGTGGCCTAGATATCTTTCGTTTTTTAGGACTTTCAAGACGGAGTGGTCACCCCACGGCCCGCCGCGCAGAGTCGGGATTTGATCCAAATTCAATTCCGCGGCGATCCGATAGGCCGTCTTCCGCTCAACGGCGAAGGAATGAAAAATTCGCCTGACTGTTTCGACTTCGAGCGGCGGACCATGGATAATGACGACGCGATCGGTCTGTAGGCTCTTTTGTTGCCCGAACTCCAGCTGCGCCTTAACTTTTCCGCGCTCGTCGAGCAGGAGCCTGCGCAGCCCATAGCCCGGAAAACCTCCGCGCCAGAAACCCATTCTGGTGATGCGGCTCTGGCCCATGAAGACCTTATTCGACAGTTCGCGACTGTATTCGCCAGCCATCGCCCGCTTCAGACTCTTCAGGATGGTCGAGGACAGGCTTCCGTCATTTTCGAAGAGCTCGGCACAGTAGAGCACTCGGACGCCGGCTTCCTTGCAGATGAACTCGTAATACGCGCTCTCATCGGCGTCCTGAAACCGTCCCCAACGGCTTACATCGTAGACGAGAATGAACTCAAAACCGGGATTACCGCTTTTTACATCCTCAATCAAAGCCCGGAGCGCATCCCGACGGCTGATGTTGAGGCCGCTACGCCCTTCGTCAGAATAGGTGCGAACGATCGTCAAACCTCTGTGCGCTGCGTAGGACGCGATGGCGTCCTTTTGATTCTGTGTCGAGTATTTCTGCTTGTCCGTGGACATGCGCACGTACTGCGCGGCTCGCGCCCTTGCCATCACCACTTCGGATTCAACCGCCACTTTCCGGTCCTCGTGATGCCACGACTTCCGAGACTGCCGGCTTACTGATAGTTGATGAACGTGGTGCCGCTAAGGACAAAGCTGGGCTGCCCGCGGGCGACGGCGCTTGACAACACGGAGACACTGGCGAACGGGTCATACCGCCGCTCAAGACCGATTGCCCCAATTTGGGCAATGCGTCTAACCGGCAGAGCGTCTGCGCGCCGTAGCTCTGTCACCTTACCCTCGGCAGAATGATGTTCGGAAGCGGCGGCGGCGCGTCGAGGGCGCGTTGGCGGGCCCCGTCCCCTGCCACAAACGAGCCCGACACGCGGAAAGTATCCGTCCGCCGGGCTCGGCCTCACAGCGAGGCGTCGAACGAGGGGACTGTCGGGACTTCTCACCAGTTCGGTAAGCGAGCGGGGAAACCGGGGCTTCATAAAGCGGCGCGAGGTGCAGTTGTTGAGTTTTGGCGTCCCATGTCAGCTGGCGATCGCAGCCGGAGGGTTTTGACGCCATCATATTGAAATCGGTCATCCATGACTGGGACGATTCCGCTGCAAGCGCGATTCTGCTCAACTGCCGCAAGAGCGCCTCAGCGACTACACGCTTGCTGCTGATTGAGCGCGTGATGCCCGAGGTCATGACCGTTTCTGCAGCCAATCAGCGAGCGGCCATCCTTGACATCCAGATGCTCGCGATAGCTGGGGCCGCGAACGCACCCAGCGCAAATATCAGGATCTATTGGCTTTAGCCGGCTTCACATGGGTGAGAAATGTAGAGCTGCCTGATCCTGTTGACTTCACAATAATCGAGGCGAGATCCGCGTAGCGGGGAGGCGCTTGCGAGGTGCGCGTCCGGCAGCATAATGTCGGCGATCGTTTCCTCGGCTGATCGGCCGACCGCGACGAATGCACCCGATCGGCAAGGCAGACGACGGCGCGCAAGCTGCCTGGTGGCGTTCGCGTAGGAATCATCAGATTGGCCGGTGTCAACACCGCACCGATACGACGATCCAGTAGACGGCACACCCGATAGCCTGCAAGGCTCACGCGTCGAGAAGAGCTACACCCGTCAGTTCGCCGAATTTCGCGATGAGCTGGTCCTGGAATTTTGGATCGGCGGCCTCGCTCGCTGGCTGCTCCTGCCGGAGATGATGCCAGTAGCGTCCTCTGACCATGGCGGCTGGCTCGTTGCTGACGGCCAGCCAGGTCAGGGTCCTCTGCCCCGTGTCGAGGTCGACCGGCGCGCTTCGGCCACCCATTCTGGTGCGTGCCCAACCGGGGTCAACGGCGTTGCTCAAGACCTGCGGCCAACGTCGCGCCAGCGCGAAGGCCAGCGCAACGGCGTGCAGCTTGCTTTCGGCGTAGGCGCGCCCGGCATCCCAAGGGCGCCTTGTCCAGTCAAGGTCGAGCGAGCCTTCCCCGCCGCGGTGCAGGCCGCTGGAGAGATACACCAGCCGATCGGGACGCTCGATTAACGCCGAAAGCATGTACGGCGCAAGAGTGTTCACCGCCAGGGTGCTGGCATGACCTTCGGGCGTCGAGCCACGACTTCGCTCGGTATAGACGCCCGCGTTATGGATGACCGCATCCATGCGACCGATTGAGTTGACCTGATCGGCGATGCTTCTGACCTCGCCTGCGCTACGCAAATCTCCGACCACGACGCCGGCTGCACGCGACGCGATCTCGCCGATGGTCTTGGCGCGATCTGCCGATCGCGCGTGCAGCACGACTTGATGACCATCATCAAGAAGCGACTGGGCCGCCGCGCGCCCGAGCCCTTCGCTGCTGCCCGTGATGAGAACAATCGCCACTCTGGCTCTTCCTTTCCATGTGAACGCGATCGGACAATCAAGATGCGCACCCGGGTCCGTTGCGATGGCGTCCTCCAGCTACGTTGGAGATAGGCCGAGGAGGCTACGCGCCGTCTCTAATCCACTGGTCCGCCTCGACAGTGCCCATTTCCGTTCCGCTGTAGAACGCTCCGCCGCAAAAGCAGATGGACCCAGCGTCGGCGCTCGCGAGCCCGGCTAGCGCCTCCCGCGTCTGAGGCGTGACATAGGAATATGCTCCGCCGGCGAAAGGATCTATGCCTCAGTTGATGGCCCGCGCGGCGAAAAGATCTCGCTTCAGGTGGTCGGCTGGAATGCGGCCGTTCGCCTCCTAGTAATATTGAATGCGAGCATCATCTATCGCAAGCTCGTTAGCCTCGGCGACCCCTGGGCCTTACGAGATGCTGGTGACGGCTCTCAATTTGCGAGATCCACTTCGCCATCTGAAAATACCGGTAGAGAGAACCAGCTCACCCGCCGCTTTTGGCTTAATGAATGCATTTCACATACACGACGTAGTCCGGCCTTCCCGTCATTACGCCAAAAATCTCAGTATTAACCTTGGCCTCGCCAACGATCCGATTCCTGGCGCAGAACGGTCTGACGATTTGTTTAGCCAGAAGTATACGGTCATTTCGCACCTCTGGATTGTAGCGGTAATCATACGTATTCTGGACATGGACGATGTAATCGTAGAGCTCGCCCGGCGGCGCCGCCTCGAACGTTGTCGTGCCGCGCGGTTGGCCAGAAGCCGACGAAAACAGCGCGGCAATCACAATGATCATGAGTTGTCTCGTTCTCTCAAACACAATCAGCTCTCTCGATATCCGGCTGCCACAAGCATATATGACGCTCGACGGGACTAGCGTCACACCCACGTTAACGCAAAGGAAGGCCCATGCTTCGAGCTCGGCTACGACCGATGGATTTTCGCGAAAGGCGGAAGAACTTAATCGGAAAGGCTTATGTGCTTGCGATACTACATCTGTGGACCGCGCCGTGCTTTGCACAAGCGGCAGTGGGTGGCCCGAAGAAGAATCAAAACTACATTGGCGGCCTCGTCGCTCCGAAAAACCCCGTTGTGCCGTCCCGGCGGGGAGACGTCGTGAGAACCGGGCAGACAGCAGCAAGGCCACCGAAACATTGAGTGATCCGAACCCGAGGCAGGTGATTTCAGCCGCTTGTCGCCGACCACAGTCAGCGCATCGCTTTCTTCTCACCTTGTCTTCGCAGCTCGATGATCTTCACAATGCTGGATTATTTCGACGCCTTCTCGATAATCTGAGCGATCGCCGATACCAGCGCCGCGAGGCCGGCGACGGCCGCGACGCGTGATTGCATGGCGAGCTCGGACACGAAGCTCTCTCCCCCAAACTGCGCGGCGAGCCCGAGTTTTAGGGCCACACGGATCGCCAGCCCGCTTGCGACAAAGGCGGAAACAAAGGCCGTCCAGAACGCAAGATTTCTGTTCATCGTGCCGTACAAAGAAAAAGCTGCCGCCGAAGCTTGGCGACGGTAAGCATCGTCGGGTCAGCTCATGAGCGATGGTCTTCGCCCTTGCGTGTATCGATTTCGGAACTCTTCGACCATCGCTCGACAGAGCGCTTCAGCTCTTAGTCGCGTGCGGCTTGACGAGTTATGGCAGGACCAATGTACTCGCACCATCGATCCATGTACAAAGGATTCGTCATGAGCGGTTCGCTCCAGGTGATCGGCACGAGATTGTGAGAGCGCTCTTGTAAGGAAAGCGTAAGATTCGCAGCGCTCTGTAAGCCGAGTGTAAGGGCTCTTCGCGCGCTGTTGCGCATCCGATCCGAGCGTGCTTGCCCGCGACCGCGCGCGCCGTTAAGGGATGGTTGGAACTTGCAGCCCGGCGTCAGAGTCACGCTAATCTTCGGTAAAGCCTTTTGCTCTTCGATACGATCATGAAAGCGACGGGGACGGTCTACCGCCTGAGTGATCCAGCGCGGATGCAGAAATTCGCATGACTTCTCTTCGAAATTCTCCAAGGGCCAAATCCGTCCTTGCAACCGCGTGCGCGATTGCCGTCGTCGGGCTGATCGGGGTAAAGCTTCTATTCCCTGGCTCCTCGCAAACGACAGCCGGTTTGCAGTCGCCTGCTACCAGCTCGACCCAATCCGATCAGGCCGATGAAGCCGTCGATCTATCAGAAAAGCAGGCGGCCTCGATCAACGTTGGCCCGGTTGGAACGCGTGACTTCGAAGTCTTCAAGACGTCGGTGGGCACAATCGGCTTTAACGAGAATATGCTGGTGCAAGTTTCTTCCCAATATGCGGGCAAGATCCTGAAGGCCTTCCACAATGTGGGTGACGACGTCAGAGAGGGCGAGGTCCTATTCACCATCGATAGTCCCGACCTTCTGCAAGCCGAATCCACGTTGCTGGCCTCGGCCGGCGTGCTGGAACTGCAGAAGAAGACGCTGGCGCGAGCGACGGGCTTGTTGAAGCAGGGCGGCAGCGCCCAAAAGGACGTTGATCAGGCGACCTCTGACCAGCAGACGGCGGAAGGAAATTTCAAAGCTGCCAGCGATGCCGTGCGCATCTTCGGCAAAACAAATACGGAGATCGACAAGATCGTGGCCGACCGCAGGATCGACTCGACGCTCGTGGTGGCGAGTCCCATCGCAGGGCGTGTGGTGACCCGCAACGCGGCGCCAGGATTACTGACCCAGCCGGGCGCTGCTCCGCCCCCCTTTCAGATCGCTGGCATCTCAACCATGTGGATGATCGCGAACGTGATCGAGACCGATGCGCCAGCCTACAAGGTCGGCCAATCAGTTGATGTGACTGTGCCAGCCTATCCGGATAGAGTATTCAAGGGACGCGTCGCCGCGGTTGGCTCAATCATCGACCCGAACACGCGTCGACAACTCGTTCGCTCGGAGGTTGACGACCCTGATCACCTCCTGCGCTCCGGGATGTATGCAAGTTTCGTCATTCGCGTTGAAGATCCGGTGCGCTCGCTGGCGGTGCCGGAGAACGGCGTGGTGCGAGAAGGAGACGGCACGATGACGGTGTGGGTCACCAAGGATAGCCGACACTACAGCAAGCGGACCGTGAGCACTGGGCTGCGGGAGAACGGCTGGGTACAGATCCGCGACGGCTTGCAGTCCGGCGAACAGGTGGTCACCAACGGTGCGGTGTTCTTGAGCAACGCGCTGCTGCTGGGCGCCACTGACTGACCGCAGTCGGCAGCACACCGTCAAACAAAAGCGGGGTAGGTTCACTTGATCAAGGCGCTACTCGAATTCGGCCTGACACGGAGCGCGATAATTGTCCTGGGCTTGTTGGTGTTTTGCGCCGCCGGACTGGTGGCATTTGCGAGGCTAAATATCGAAGCTTATCCAAATCCGGCACCGGTCATCCTCGAGATCACCGCGCAAGCTCCCGGGCTCTCCGCCGAGGAGATGGAAAAATATTACACGATACCCATGGAGGTCGGACTTTATCCGACGCCCGGCGTGGTCAATATCCGCTCGACGTCCTTCTACGGCTTGTCCTTCGTCCGCGTCACCTTCTCGTATGACACCGACTATTACTTCGCGCTGCAGCAGGCCTCGATCAGCTTGCAGCAGAATGTCGCCCTGCCGGGCAATCTCGTACCAACGATCCAAGCCTCCAGTCTCGTCGGCGAAATCTATCGATACCAGCTCGTGGGACCTCCGCATTTCGGGCTGACCAATCTGCGCACCCTGCAGGATTATGTCGTTACGCGTCGCCTGCTCACGATCCCGGGCGTTGCGCAAATCAACAGCTGGGGCGGCACCACCAAGCAATTCAATGTCGATGCCGATCTCGAAAAGCTCGAAGCGTACAATGTCACGGTTCCTCAGCTCGTTACAGCTATTGGCAATGCAAACATCAATGTCGGGGGCCGCGAGATTACAATCGGGCAGCAATCGGTCAACATCCGCGGCGTCGGTCTGATCGACAGTGGCGGCGCCGATGATGTCACCCACGGCTACCATGTCCAGGACATCGAAAATATTGTTCTGACGCAATCCGGCGGCCTGCCCATCCGGATCAAGGATGTCGCCAAGGTCTCGATCGGTTTTGTTCCACGGCTCGGTATCGCCGGCCGAGACCACGACGACGACGTCGTCGCCGCGATAGTGGTGATGCGGCGGACCGAGCACACCAACGCCGTCATTCCCAAGGTGCAGGCAGCGGTCCAGAAGCTCAATGCTGATGGCAGTCTTCCGCCGGGCGTCAAGATCGTTCCGTTTTACGACCGCAGTTCGTTGGTGAACGTCACGACGCACACCGTCCTTCACAATCTGATTTTTGGTTGCCTGCTGGTCTTTCTGATCCAGTGGCTTTTTCTGGGCGAGCTCCGCAGTGCTCTCATCGTCAGCGCGAATATTCCGTTCGCGCTGTTCTTTGCCATCATCATTATGGTCCTGCGTGGAGAGGACGCCAACCTCTTGTCGCTGGGCGCGGTCGACTTCGGTATCATCGTCGACTCTGCCGTCATCATGATGGAGAACATCTACCGCAATTTCCAATCACCCGCGGAACAACGTCGGGCCCTTCTTCAACAGTTGTCAGAAGGTTTCTGGGGACCTGACCCGACTTCAACGGGTGGTCCGCATGGAAGCGAAACGCAGTGGACGGAGCGACTTCGCATCATCTTTTCAAGCGCGCTGCAGGTGGATAAGGCCGTCTTTTTCACCGCGGCGATCACGGTGACCGCCTTCGTGCCGTTGTTCACGATGCAGGGTGTCGAGGGGCAAATCTTCGGCCCGATGGCGCGCACCTATGGCTATGCGCTCGCCGGGGCGCTGATCGCGACTTTCACAGTGACGCCGGTCCTAAGCGCCCTGTTGCTCCCCGGAGAAATCCGGGAGGTTGAGACCTTCATCGTGCGAGGTCTGCGTGCCGTCTATACGCCGGTGCTACAATGGGCGCTGCGAAGCCTGAGGACAGCGGTCACGATTGGCGGCGTGTTTCTGGCGCTGAGTTTTCTCGCTGCGTCGCAGCTTGGCAGTGAGTTCCTGCCGGCGCTCGAGGAAGGCAATTTCTGGATCAGGGCGGCGCTGCCACCGACGATCTCGCTGGAAGCTGGTACCGAAGCAACCCGTAAGATGCGAGAAATCCTGCTCCGCCATCCCGAGGTCATCACCGTGGTATCGCAGCATGGACGGCCCGACAATGGCAGCGATGCATCGCCATTCTCCAATGTCGAATTGTTTGCGCCGCTCAAGCCGTTCGACGAATGGCCTCCCAATGTGACCAAGGAAACGCTGACCGATCAACTTCAGAAGGAGTTTGCCGAGGAGTTGCCGGGGATCGGATTCAACTTCTCCCAATACATCCAGGACAATGTGGAAGAAGCGCTTTCCGGCGTGAAAGGCGCCAACTCCGTCAAGATCGTCGGGTCGAACTTGGAGGTGCTGGAAAAGCTCGCTGGCCAAGTCAAAGATGAGATGGCCAAGGTGCGCGGCGTCGAGGACCTCGGCATCTTCCACGTGCTAGGGCAACCGAATCTCAATATCGAGGTCAACCGCGAAAGAGCCGGGCGTTACGGCCTCAACACCGGCGACGTGAACACCGTGGTCCAGGCGGCGTTAAGCGGTACGGTTGCCAGCAATATTCTGGAGGCCGATCGGCAATTCGGGGTGGCGGTGAGGCTCGATCCCAAATACCGCAGCAGCATCGATGCGATCCGCAAGGTCAAGGTGGGCTACCAGACGCCATCAAGCGTAAACGCCTACATCCCGTTGAGCGAGGTCGCCGATATCACGCTGAATACGGGAGCCTCCTTCATCTACCGCGAAACCAGTCAGCGATATATTCCGATCAAATTCAGTGTGCGCGGCCGCGACCTTGGTTCAACCGTAGCGGAGGCCCAAGAGCGCGTCGCGGAGGCGATCAAGCTGCCCAACGGCTATCAAATTGTTTGGGCCGGCGAGTTTGATGATCTGCAAAGTGCCAAACATCGTCTGATGGTGGTCATTCCCATCACGCTGCTGCTGATCCTGGTGCTGTTGTACGGGCTGTTCAACACGCTCCGCGATAGCCTGCTGGCGCTCGCCGGTATTCCCTTTGCGATTGGCGGTGGCCTGATCGCGCTCTATGTTTCGGGCCTCGCCTTTAGCGTTTCGGCCGCCATCGGCTTCATTTCGCTGTTTGGTGTTGCCGTCATGGACGGCATTCTCAACATCACCTATTTCCGCGAATTACGGGCCCAAGGCATGGATCTCGCCGAAGCGGTCTTTCGCGGTGCCGAGCAACGCATGCGGCCGATGCTGATGACGGCCCTTTCGGCTGGCGTCGGACTGTTTCCCGCGGCGATCTCCCATGGCATCGGCAGCCAAGTGCAGCGGCCGCTCGCGACCGTGGTGGTCGGCGGCATGTTCATCGGGCCGCTCCTGCTCCTCGTTGTTGCGCCGGCGCTACGCCGGATCTTTTTGGTGCCGGGAACAGCGGAACGGTCGGATAGCGAAGATGTGGGCGATGCAGAACCGACCTAGGATGGGGTCGGAGACTCCCGGTAAAAGGCGCTCTGACTGGATCGGACCGATGCGAGGCACCGCCCATCGACCGCAAGGTGCCGCCTCTGGCGGGGCTGCGAGAGGCGTTGCGATTGTGCTGGCTCTGGCCACTTCGGGCTGCGTCGGTCCCAATTTCATGCCGCCGGCGGCGCCGAGGGTTAGTGGTTATCTGTCTGGGAAGCTGGCTTCGCCCGGACCGACACCCAACGCGTCGAATGTCCCGGCCCAGCACTTCGTTACCGGCGAAGCCGTTTCGGCGCGCTGGTGGGCCGCGTTTCGCTCCCGATCGCTCAATGATCTGATTCGGGACGCGGTGAATCACAGCCCGTCCCTGCAATCGGCCGAGGCCGCCATCAAAGTCGCCCAATTCAATGCGCTGGCGCAGCGCGGCCTCTGGGCGCCGCAGATCAGCGGCAACGCGATGGCCCAGCGGATTCTGCAATCCAACGCCGGCACCGTGTTCGGTGGCGATATTAGCACGGTGCCGCAGACCGAGTTCTCGTTGATCACCCACCAGCTCACGATAAGTTTTGTACCGGATGTCTGGGGCGGCAATGCCCGCCAAGTCGAAAACCTCGATGCCGTCACCGAGCAGCAATTGTTTCAGCTCGAGGCAGCCTATCTCACGCTGACCAGCAATGTCGTGACTGCCGCAATACTCGAAGCCTCGTTCCGCGGCCAGATCACCGAAACCAAGCGCGTCATCGAAATCGAGCACCACCTGCTCGACATTCTCAAGCGACAGTTCGACGCTGGACAGGCGGCTAAAGCCGATGTACTGGCGCAGGAAGCGGCACTGGCCGCGGCCGAGCAGCTGTTGCCACCACTGGAGAAGCAGCTCGCCGTTCAGCGCGATCTCCTGACCGCCCTCGCCGGGCGACTGTCATCCGACGAGATCTCGCAGAAATTCGATCTCGCGCATATCAAGCTGCCGACCAATCTGCCGATCAGCCTGCCCAGCAAACTCGTCGACCAGCGTCCGGACGTGCGGCAAGCGGAAGCCAACATGCATGCCGCCAGCGCGCTGATCGGCGTCGCCATCGCCGCGCGGCTTCCGAACTTCGTGCTCTCGGCCAATGGCGGCTCCAGCGCCTATAATCTTGCCCAGAGCTTTGCGCCAGGCACCGGCTTCTACACCCTGACGGCAGGGGTAACGGCGCCGATCTTTGATGGCTTTACGCTCTATAACAAGCAGAAGGCCGCCGAGGCCGGCCTCGACCAAGCCGAAGCCCAATACCGCGCCACTGTCATTGTTGCGTTCCAGAATGTCGCGGACGCGCTGCGGGCCTTGCAGTCAGATGCACGCGCGGTGCAAGCCGCCACCCATGCGGCAGAGACGGCCAAGGCGAGCCTCGACGTTGTCGAAAAGCAGCTCAACGCCGGCCAAGTCAATCAGCTCGCCGTCCTGAATGCTCAGCAAACTTATTTGACAGCTGTGGTGACTCGCGTGCAGACTGAAGCGAGCCGGCTTTCGGACACGGCGGCGCTGTTCATGGCGCTTGGTGGCAGCTGGCCGACAACATGCACAACGCCGGCCTGGCGCGAATGTGCAATGGGAGAGGCTGCGCCAGCAGCCTCGGATCCGCCGCCGTCAGACAAGCCCCTGTGACGGTCAGCTCGCGGCTTGTCGCCGGATTACCAAGCTACGATGGTGCAGAGCATCGCAAGCGGCAGCAAAACCGGTCCTAGGTAGAGCCAGGTTCGATACCCGCCGGCGTCTCTTGGGAGGATGAAAAGGTTAACAACCAGCCAGATGCAAACGGCTACTCCCAGTGCAACGCGCACGACGTCGCTTGGGGTCTCCCAGATGGAAGAAATGTGTTCGAGTTGAGGGCCGGCAACGCGCGCAGTGATCACAATCAGAATGGCGATAAATAGCGTTCGAACCGCCAATCCCCCGAACCAAACGGTTCTGGAGATCTCTGCGTTTTGCACCTTCGCCTTTACCGTCGTCACAGCAACTTACCCGAGCAAATCGCGGCTCATCGCCTAAGATATTCCTCACTCGTGAGCGCCACAAGGGCTCCGGTCGGCGCCATCACCGATGGCGGTCCGCATTTTGAAAAACAGAGAAAACTGCGGGTTAGCTACGATTGGCCCGAATTAGACTAAAGTGGATAGCTAAGAGAATCAAGACTGGTCGGGCCGCCGTTTCGTCCTGGGCCTCAGTTTTCGGTAGAAGAGCATCCAATGAGAAGCATCGCTGCGGTACTGATATTTCTCCTGGTTGGCGGCGGTTTGGCGAGAGCGGACAAAGTGATCCACAACAAGCGCTGCCTCGTCGAAGTGCTACGTTCTGAAGAACTGCCAGTCGGCCCCCTCTTTTATCACACCGTCAGGGCGACCTTGCTGGTGACCGCGCCCGGCGCGCTGCCGGCCGAAACGACCGTCTACAAACTGGTTCCTTGGCAAGTCCCGCCGCCGCGGCAGGGGCAAAAAATCTGGACGCGGTGCAATCCGATCGCATTTGATCCCTCGTTTGGACCTTTTTGACTGCTTCCGGCGATGGCAACGTTTGGCCTCTTCCACGACCCCGGTCCTCGACCTTTGCGACCGCGTTCCATTTGTCGAGTGCCAGATAGATGACGGGCGTTGTGTAGAGCGTCAGGAACTGCGACAACAACAGCCCACCGGCGACGGCATATCTCAAGCGGCTGGCGAATTCGGCGCCCGTTCCAGTGCCCCAAAGCCAATGGGATGGCTCCCAACAGAGCGGCCCTGGTCGTCATCATGATAGGACGGAAGCGCAAGATGGCGGCTTGATAGATCGACTCCTCGGAAGACCATCCCTCCGTTCGCTCGGCATGGAGCGCACAATCGATCATCATTATCGCATTCTTCTTCACGATCCCGATCAAGAGGATGATTCCGATGAGTGCGACGACGCTGAGTTCGTAATGGAACAGCATGAGGACGAGGAGCGCGCCCACTCCCGCCGACGGGATCGTGCTGATCCGTTGCGACATCGCGCAGCAATGGGATTCCCTGCAGCGCGCCATACAGCTTTGGGGCCCGGTGATCGAGTTCGTCGAGGTGGGCGTCCTGCAAGATGAACTGACATTGAGCGCGGCTGAAGCGGGCGCCTACATTGATATCCTGGGCTGCCTGTACGAACAGCGCAATACTCTCGACCTGCGAGACCTTGGGCCTGAGCCGATCGATGATCTGGCTCGCGCTAGCATCGCGCTCGGAGCGAGGTTTCAAATTGATGAAGACACGGCCGTTATTGACGGTCGAGTTGATGCCGCCTGCTCCGACTGCGGAAATGACCCCGTCGACAGCCTCATCCTTCAACAAGATGTCGACGAGCCTGTTCTGACGCTCAAGCATCGCGGAGAAGGAAATATCCTGTGCCGCCTCGGAGACGCCCACGATGAAGCCGGTGTCCTGTTGCGAAAAGAAGCCCTTGGGTATGATCACGTAAAGATATGCAGTGAGCCCGATGGTACCGAGCGTGACCGCTAGCGTGATCCTGCGATGTCGGAGAACCCAGCGCAGCCCGTGCTCATAGATGCGAAGCATCCCGTGGATGAAACGCTCACTGAGCCGATAGAGACGTCCACCAGAGCTGACTTCGGCATCTCGCAGAAGGTAGGCGGACATCATCGGTGTCAGGGCGAGCGAAATGACAGTGGACACCAGGATGGCGAAGCTGACGACGACCGGCGAATTCGCGGAACAAGCGGCCTATGATTCCGCCCATCAGCAGAATCGGAATGAACACCGCGATCAAGGAAATGCCGATCGAGATGATGGTGAACCCGATTTCCCTTGCGCCCTTGAGCGCGGCCTGCAACGGCTTCTCTCCATCCTCAATGTAGCGCGTGATGTTTTCGACCATGACGATCGCGTCATCGACGGCAAAACCTGTCGCAATCGTCCGTGCCATTAGGGACAGGTTGTCGAGGCTGTAGCCAACCGGATACATGACCTCAAAGGTGCCGATCAGGGATAGCGGAATGGTGACGTCGGGATGATGGTGGCCTCAGATTCCGCAGGAACAAAAAGATCGCCAGCGCTACCAGAGCGATCGTCGAACCAGCATCAACTCGAGGTCATCGACGGAAGCACGGATGGTTTGGGTGCGATCCGTCATGATATTGACGTCGATGGCCGATGGGATCGAAGCCTGAAAACGGGGCAGTGCGTCACCGTATCGATCGCATTCGCGCCTGGTTGGCGCTGGATGCTCAGGATGATGGAAGGCTCGCGGATGTATGTCCCGGATCCCCCTTGCCTCCTCCGCGTCAGCGACGACGCTGGAGAGTCATACAGGCGAACCGGCGAGCCGTTTCTCCATGCGACGATGAGAGGATGATAGT
>NZ_JAFAVV010000368.1 GCF_019242285.1 Bradyrhizobium sp. | reverse complement strand
AAGCTGGAAGACCGGCTGCCGAAATTCGACCAGATCGTGTTTCACGAGAAGCTGGGCACGCAGGGCGAACGCATCAAGCGCATCGAGCGCTTCGCCGCCGAGATCGCGCCGCTGGTCGGCGCCGATGTCGAGAAGACGAAGCGCGCGGCGAAGCTGGCGAAGGCCGACCTGCTCAGCGAGGTCGTCGGCGAATTCCCCGAGTTGCAAGGTCTGATGGGCAAATACTACGCGCTGGCGCAGGGCGAGGACGCCTCCGTTGCCGCCGCGAGCGAGGAGCACTACAAGCCGCAGGGACCGAACGATCGCGTGCCGACCGATCCGATCAGCGTTGCGATCGCGCTTGCCGACAAGATCGATACGCTGGTCGGGTTCTGGGCGATCGATGAGAAGCCGACGGGCAGCAAGGATCCGTATGCGCTGAGGCGCGCGGCGCTAGGAGTGATCAGGCTGATCTCCACGAATGAAGTTCGAACACCTCTGCGACCGCTTCTTTGGGCGGCCTTTTCCAATCTTTTCCTCTTGATGAGTGAGATTAGGGTGCCTTTCCTCGTTCAGAAGAGCAAAGATAGATGGGTATACGCACCTAGAAGGACTGAGAAGCTGGCCGACGTCATTGAGTCCGATGTCGACTTCGATGTTGACGCAATGCGGACAACTCAGTTTGAGTTCGTTGAGCCGACATTTGGTATTGCTGTCGAATTCGAGTCAGACGCACCTGCACATGAGAATGATCCTCATACTTCCTCGGGCATAGTGCTGCCCTTTAAGAACGCTGAAACTGGACTCCTTTCCTTCTTCGCCGACCGCCTGAAAGTCCAGCTCCGCGAGCAGGGCGCGCGGCACGACCTCGTCGATGCCGTGTTCGCGCTGGAGGGGCAGGATGATCTCCTGATGGTCGTCCGCCGGGTCGAGGCGCTCGGCAAGTTTCTCGACAGCGACGACGGCAAGAACCTGCTCGCGGGGACGAAACGCGCCAGCAACATCCTCGCGATCGAGGAGAAGAAGGACAAGCGCAACTTCGATGGTGCGCCGGATGCCAAGCTCTATTCACTCGGCGAGGAGAAGGCGCTGGCCAAGGCGATCGACCAGGTGAAGGCGGAAGCCGGCGCCGCGGTGGCCAAGGAAGACTTCGCCGCCGCGATGAGCGCGATGGCGAAGCTGCGCCCCGCCGTCGATGCGTTCTTCGACAAGGTTAAGGTCAATGACGACGATCCCGAGGTGCGCGAGAACCGCTTGAAGCTGCTCAACGAGATTCGCGTTGCCACGCGCGCGGTAGCGGATTTTTCCAAGATCGAGGGTTGAGGCCAAGGGTTGAGGCCAAGGGCCATGCGTGTTTCGTCCTGACGCGTCCGCAAGGCCCGAAATCAGGACAGCGGCGTTCCGGCCAGCGTAATGCGATGCAACAGCCGGCGATGGCCGGAATAGTCATTCAAGGCGAGGTGCCAGGTCGAACGATTGTCCCAGAAGGCGAGCGACCCCTGCCGCCACCGAAAGCGCATGGTGAATTCCGGCCTGACCGCGTGACGATAGAGATAACCGAGCAGCGCAGCGGATTCCTCGCTCGACCACCCGTCGATCCGGACCGTGAAATTGGCGTTGACATAGAGCGCCTTGCGGCCCGTCTCCGGATGGGTGATCACGACGGGATGCAGTGCATCCTGCGTCGCCAGTTCGGGGTTGCTGATCCGACCCTTCAGATCACTCTCCATCAACCCTTTGGAGGTGTAACCGAACACATGGCGGCTCGAATGCACGGCCTTGAGGCGCTCGAGCGTCGCCTTCAGCCCCGGTGACAGCGCATCATACGCGGCAACCATGCTGGAGAACAACGTGTCGCCGCCGACGGGCGGAACTTCACGGGCGTAGAGCAATGATGCCTTGGCCGGAGCCTGATCATAGCTGTGATCGGTATGCCAGGAGCCGCCGATATTCGATTTCTGGTCCGCTTCCTTGCGAACCTCGGCAATTTCCGGATAGCCATCGACCGTCTTGAAGAAGCGATTGATCTCGATCGTGCCGAACCGCCGCGCCAACGCGATGTGTTGCTCGGGTGTCAGAACCTGGTCGCGGAAGAAGACCACGCCATGCTCCCGGAATGCGCGCGCGATCTCCTCGGCCACCGCGTCGGACAGTTCGGACGACAGGTCGACATTCCCGATCTCGGCGCCGACAAAGGGGGACAAGGGTTCGACCGTGATCTGCGAATAGGATCGGACCGGCTCCGACACGCGATCGGCGACCGACACAGCTGCGGAACTGATCATGGCACAACCTCTTCCGGCGGCAACCTCGGTTCATGCTATTAGATGACGTCGACTGCCGTCGCGTAAAGCGAAGAAATTGTCCGGTTCGGAAATAGCAAGATCGCCTCGTCTTGTGCGGATGCCGCGGAATATTGTTTCGCCGGTCAGGCTTGCCGCCTGCGGTCATCAAGTCGAAGTCGAGCAACAGTCGCGCCGGGCGGCGATCAAGACCTGATCATCATGCCGTAAAACAAAGAGCCCCACCCGGTGGGGGGAAACCGGGCGGGGCCTTCTTGTCCGGGGGCCGCTGCGGCTCGGTCCGGACAATCGCTGTACGTCGCTTGAGCGCTACTCGACGACCTGAACGATCCGCCGCGTACGCGGCTCGACCAGCACGGTGCGGCCATTGACCACGGTGTAGCGATAAGGCGTCACGCCGTAGGTCTGCGGCACGTCGTAATAGGTCACGCCGGTCTCCGGCAGCACGCCGCCGACCACGACGGGGCCGGGAACGGCGTAGTCCGGCACGCGCTCGCGAACGACGTATTCGCGGAAGGCCGGGCGCTGCTCGTAGGCGATGCCGTCGCTGTCGACCACGACGGCTGGGCCGCGCCCGACGCCCGTGGTGTAATATTCGGTCTGCGCCTGCGCCGCCATCGGCATGCTGATCGCTCCCGCGACCGCCGCGACGGCCAGTATCGTGTTCCGCATGGTCTGCTCCTTCTTGAACTACATGGCAGGTCCGGCGGCTCGCGCCGGGCGTCATGCCGGAGCCAATGCATCACGTGCGGCATCGTTCCCGAAAGGCCCGTTCTCATCCGAGGCAATTTTGGGCATCTTCCGTGAATCCGGAACCGATAAATTTGAGTTGGCCGGAACCGAAAACAGCCGCTTGCGTCTCCTAAACCGCAAAGCGCGACGTTAAGATGCGCTCCCCGCCTGTCGATTCTTCCCACCCCTCAGGAGAGTTTAAATGGTCATCACTGCTGCGCACGTCCCTGCGATCGTTGCCTTGATCGCCGGTATATTGATTTTGATCATGCCGCGGCTCCTCAATTTCATCGTAGCCATCTACCTGATCGTGGTCGGCCTGATCGGTCTCGGTTTCCTGAGGGTATTTCATATGTAGAGCACCCGCGGTTCCGCGGCTTGCACCGGCCGGTCCAAAATGGTGTAAGGCGCGCAACTTTCTCCCCTCTCGTGGATTGATCAAGGTCATGGCAAAAGCCGTTGCTACCCCCAAGAAAACCGCCAAGAAAACCGCAGCGAAATCAAAGTCATCCACTCCGGTACGGACGAAAACCTCCGCGGCGCCCGCGCGTCAGCCCTTGAAGGCTGCGCCGAAGCTGGCGGCCAAGGCGGCTCCGAAGGTGGCGGCCAAAGCCCCCAAGATTCCGGCGCCCAAGGCGACAGTGGAAGCGCCCAAGCCCAACAAGTGGGTCTATACCTTCGGCGACGGCAAGGCCGAGGGCAAGGCGGAGATGCGCGATCTGCTCGGCGGCAAGGGCGCCAATCTCGCCGAGATGGCCAATCTCGGCCTGCCGGTGCCGCCCGGCTTCACCATCCCGACCTCGGTCTGCACCTATTTCTACGCCAACGACAAGACCTATCCGAAGGAGTTGAAGGCGCAGGTCGAGAAGGCGCTCGATCATGTCGGCAAGCTGACCGGCAAGATCTTCGGCGATGCCAGCAATCCGCTCTTGGTGTCCGTGCGTTCCGGCGCGCGCGCGTCGATGCCGGGCATGATGGACACCGTGCTCAATCTCGGCCTCAACGACCAGACCGTCGAGGCGCTGGCCGAGATGTCGAACGACCGCCGCTTCGCCTATGACAGCTATCGCCGCTTCATCACCATGTATTCCGACGTGGTGCTCGGCTTCGAGCATCATCATTTCGAGGACATCCTCGATACCTTCAAGGACGGCCAGGGCTATTCGCTCGATACCGACCTTTCCGCCGACGATTGGGTCGAGCTGGTCGGCCGCTACAAGGAGGCGGTCGCGCGCGAGACCGGCAAGGATTTCCCGCAGGACCCGCACGACCAGCTCTGGGGCGCGATCGGCGCGGTGTTCTCATCCTGGATGAACGCGCGCGCGGTGACCTATCGCAAGCTGCACAACATCCCGGAATCCTGGGGCACCGCGGTCAACGTGCAGGCCATGGTGTTCGGCAACATGGGCGAGACGTCGGCGACCGGCGTCGCCTTCACCCGCAACCCCTCGACCGGCGAGAGCCGGCTCTATGGCGAGTTCCTGATCAACGCGCAGGGCGAGGACGTGGTCGCGGGCATCCGCACCCCGCAGGACATCACCGAACATGCGCGGCAGGAGTCGGGCTCCGACAAGCCGTCGATGGAGACGGCGATGCCGGATGCGTTCGAGGAATTGACGCGCATCTACACCATGCTGGAGCAGCACTACCGCGACATGCAGGACATGGAGTTCACGGTCGAGCGCGGCAAATTGTGGATGCTGCAGACCCGCTCCGGCAAGCGCACCGCCAAGGCGGCGCTGCGGATCGCGGTCGAGCTTGCCAATGAGGGCCTGATCTCGCAGAAGGACGCGGTGAGCCGGATCGATCCGGCCTCGCTCGACCAGTTGCTGCATCCGACCATCGATCCCTCCGCCAAGCGCGACGTGATCGCGACCGGGCTGCCGGCGTCGCCAGGGGCTGCGTCGGGCGAGATCGTGTTCTCCTCCGACGAGGCCGCCAAGCTGCAGGCCGATGGCCGCAAGGTCATCCTGGTCCGCATCGAGACCTCGCCGGAGGACATTCACGGCATGCACGCCGCCGAGGGCATCCTGACCACGCGCGGCGGCATGACCTCGCACGCCGCCGTGGTCGCGCGCGGCATGGGCAAGCCCTGCGTCTCCGGCTGCGGCACCATCCGCGTCGATTACGGCCGCGGCACCATGAGCATCGGCTCGCGCACCTTCAAGACCGGCGATGTCATCACGATCGACGGCTCGCTCGGCCAAGTGCTGGCCGGCCGCATGCCGATGATCGAGCCGGAGCTGTCGGGCGAGTTCGGCACGCTGATGGGCTGGGCCGACGACATTCGCAAGACCGGGGTGCGCGTCAATGCCGACACCCCGGACGACGCGCGCACCGCGATCAAGTTCGGCGCCGAGGGCATCGGGCTGTGCCGCACCGAGCACATGTTCTTCGAGGAGACGCGCATCCGCACCGTGCGCGAGATGATCCTCGCCGAGGAAGAGCAGGAGCGCCGCGCGGCCTTGTCGAAACTGCTGCCGATGCAGCGCGCCGATTTCGTCGAGCTGTTCGAGATCATGAAGGGCCTGCCGGTGACGATCCGGCTGCTCGATCCGCCGCTGCACGAGTTCCTGCCGCACACTCATGCCGAGATCGAGGAAGTCGCGCGTGCGATGAACACCGATCCGCGCCGGCTCGCCGATCGCGCCCGCGAATTGTCCGAGTTCAACCCGATGCTCGGCTTCCGCGGCTGTCGTCTCGCGATCGCCTATCCGGAGATCGCCGAGATGCAGGCGCGCGCGATCTTCGAGGCCGCGGTCGAGGCGCAGAAGCGCACCGGCAAGGCGGTCGGGCTCGAGGTCATGGTGCCGCTGATCGCGACCAAGGCCGAGTTCGACCTGGTCAAGGCGCGCATCGATGCCAGCGCCGCCTCGGTGATGCGCGAGACCGGCGGCAAGCTCGCCTACCAGGTCGGCACCATGATCGAGTTGCCGCGCGCATGCCTGATGGCGGGCGAGATCGCGGAGACCGCGGAGTTCTTCTCCTTCGGCACCAACGATCTGACGCAGACCACCTATGGCATCAGCCGCGACGACGCTGCGAGCTTCCTCGGCGCCTATGTGGCCAAGCACATCCTGGAGATCGATCCGTTCATCTCGCTCGATCGCGAGGGCGTCGGCGAGCTCGTCAAGATCGGCGTCGAGCGCGGCCGCAAGACGCGGCCGAGCCTCAAGGTCGGCATCTGCGGCGAGCACGGCGGCGACCCCGCTTCCGTCGCGTTCTGCCACGCGATCGGCCTCGACTATGTCTCCTGCTCGCCCTATCGCGTGCCGATCGCGCGGCTCGCCGTGGCGCAGGCCGCGATCGGCAAGGAGGTCGCGAGCCAGGCGTGACCTGAATTCCCTCACCTCACGTTGAATTCATCAAAATTTTTGCTGATGGCCGGGTCTCCCCGGCCATTCGCATTTTTGACGCCGTGCTGCCACGCTTCCGTACTGACGCGGGGGGCGCGGACATTTCTTCACCATCTTCGTTGACGGCGTATTTACCGCTTTCGTCGAGCCGTTGTTTACCAACGGTTGGCATGCGTCCGCGCGATGCAACCTCTCCGTTTGCCTGTGCTCCCCCTGCAACGCCGATTAACGCCTCAGCAACCTAAATTCGTTACTAACGCAAGAGATCGAATTGCACGGATGTACTGCCTTCGATTCTTCTGAGTGAGCGTAGCGTGAGCGTACAGTCGACATTCATGCGTAACAAGCCGAAGGGCGCGCGGTTCGCGTCCTTCGGATTTGCGCTGCTGTTCTTCGCGCTGCTGCCGCGCGAGATCGGCCATCAGGACATCTCATCGCTGCTCGCGCGCCAGTCCGGCGCCGCCGAGCGCTGGCAGAAGCGGGTGTCGTCCGCCGCCGCCACCATCCAGCTCGCCACCTTGAGCTTCGGCAGCCCGATCGGCACCTCGGCGCCGCAGAGCGCGAACTATCGCCTCGCGAGCCTCGACAACAAATCGGCCGACGTCGCGGGCGCGCTGACGCGCGGTCCGCTGCCGCTGCTGCGGCCGCGCTACCAGCCGTCGGACTTTCCGCTCGTCAATCGCACTCTGAAGGGCGACCGTCTCGTCGTCCGGCCGCTGGACGCGCCGACCGGTAACGGTCCGGGCCTCGACGACCCGGCGAGCCCGAACTTCTCGGTCAAGGGGGCGAAGACCGCCGAGCTGTCGCCGCCGACGGCCGAGCGCGCGCCGCTCGATCCGGAGTTGCAGGCGGCGCTGCGCGCGCCGCCGCTGCCGCAATACCAATCCCAGCCGCAGGATGATCTCAAGGGCGGTGCATCGGCGACGTCACGCGATGGCTTCGACGTCAAGACGGCGAGCCTGTTCTTCGGCAACAGCGCGCTCGGCGGCTCGGCCGGGAGCCTGGAGCAATGGCAGCCGGGCGAGGCGCCGATGGTCGTGATGCCGCCATTGCCGGGCGTCCAGGCGGTGGAGAGCGGCGAGAGCATCGCAGCCAAGGGTGAGGTCAACGCCGACAGCCAGCACACGCTGACGCCGGCCGAGCGGCTCAGCCTGTTCGACCAGAAGTCGCGCGCCAGGTCGGAGAAGTGCCTGGCCGAGGCGGTCTATTTCGAGGCGCGCGGCGAAGCCGTGCGCGGCCAGATCGCGGTGGCGCAGGTGGTGATGAACCGCACTTTCTCGGGCTATTATCCGAACACCGTGTGCGGCGTCGTCTACCAGAACAAGTACCGCCACCTCGCCTGCCAGTTCACCTTCGCCTGCGACAACACCCGCGACGTGATCCGCGAGCCCGAGATGTGGGAGCGCGCGAAGAAGATCGCCAAGGCGATGCTCGACGGCCAGATCTGGCTGCCCGAGGTCGGCAAATCGACGCACTATCACGCCTATTATGTGCATCCGTCGTGGGTCAGCGAGATGAAGAAGATGTACCGCTACGGCGTGCACACCTTCTATCGGCCGAAGGCCTGGGGCGACGGCAGCGACGCGCCCAGCTGGGGAACGCCGGCGCAGACCGCCGCTCTCTCCGCCAAGCTCGTCTCGGAAGCCAGGAGCGAAGCCGAGGTCAATCCGAACTCGGTCCGGCGATAGTGCCGGAGCTGGAGGGTGGGCTAAAGCGCGGCCGCGTCCGCCGAAGCTCGCAGAGCGTAGGCGGAAGCGCTGTTGCCCCCCATGGATCGACAGCGGTGCCGTGAATGGTGGGCACGCTTCCGCCCTTGCTTGGCGCGCTTCGGTGCAAGTTGCCGCTTTGCCCACCCTACGACTACAGCTCCGTTCATGCATCGATGTCGATGGCGACGTCGAAGTTCGGCGCCGAATGCGTCAGCGCGCCCGATGACACGTAGTCGACACCCGTGGTCGCGATCGCCGCGATCGTCTCCAGCGTGAGTCCGCCCGACGCTTCCAGCACGACGCGGCCCTGCGCGAGCCGCGCGGCTTCTCGCAATGTCGCGATCTCCATGTTGTCGAGCAGCACCACGTCGGCGAGGCCGGTGTCGAGCACCTCGCGCAACTGCTCGAGCGTATCGACCTCGATCTCGAGCTTGACGAGATGGCCGACGTGGCCGCGGGCGCGCGCCAGCACGGCGCGGACGCCGCCGGCGACCGCGATGTGGTTGTCCTTGATCAGCACGGCATCGTCGAGCCCGAAGCGATGGTTGAAGCCGCCGCCGCAGCGTACGGCATATTTCTCCAGCGCGCGCAGGCCCGGCGTGGTCTTGCGGGTGCAGCAGACGCGCAGCTTCGTCCCGTCGGTGCGGCGGACGTAATCCGAGGTCAGCGTGGCGATGCCGGAGAGCCGGCCGACGAAATTCAGTGCGGTGCGCTCGCCGGTCAGGATCGCACGCGCCGGGCCGGCGAGGGTCAGCACAGGCTTGCCCTTCTCGACGGCTGCGCCGTCGCGCACATGCGGCGTGATCTCGGTATCGGGCGACAGTTTCTGGAACGTCGCGACCGCGAGCGGCAGGCCGGCGATGATGCCGGCCTGCCGCGCGACCATTACCGCCTGGGCCCGCGTCGTTTCCGGAATCGTCGCCATCGACGTGACGTCGCCGGCGCGGCCGAGATCCTCGTCGAGCGCGCGCGCGACCGCCTCGTCGATGGCGAACGGCGACAGGAATGCGTCGGGATGCAGCAAGCGGGCAGGGGTCGTCATAAGGGTCGTCACAGGGATCGTCATGGCACACCTCAAGCGGTCATCGGTTGCGCCGCGGGCGCGGAGCCGCCCTCGGCCAACTGCTCGGCGACCTCGCGCGCGGCCGCAAGCGTCGTCATCGTCCGCTGCGCCTGTGCGGGATTTTCGGCCGGATGATCGGCGCGGAAGTGAGCGCCGCGGCTCTCGCGCCGCGTCCAGGCGGAGGCGGCGACGAGCAGCGCCGTCGTTGCCATGTTGCGCAACGCGATGCTGCCGGCGCTGCGCTCGAGGCCGGCGAAGGCGCGTACGGCATGCGCAAGTTCATCGCCGCTCCTGATCACGCCGACCTGCGCGGTCATCATCGCGCGCAGGTTCTTCTCCGCAAGCGGAGGCATGGCGCCGTCGGACTCGAACGTCGTCTCGGCGGGTCGCGCGAGACGCTGCGGAAGCGCCGCGCCGTTGATGTCGGAGGTGATGCGCGCCGCATAGACCAACGCTTCCAGCAGCGAGTTGGAGGCGAGGCGGTTGGCGCCATGCGCGCCGGTCGAGGCCACTTCGCCCGCGGCCCACAATCCGGGAAGCGACGAGCGGCCGCGCCCATCCACGGCGATGCCGCCCATGTGGTAATGCTCCGCAGGCGCCACCGGAATCGGCTGTGTTGCCGGATCGAGGCCGGCCGCCATGCAGCTTGCATGAACGGTCGGAAACCTGTCCGCGAAACGCGAACCCAGCGCCTGCCGTGCATCGAGATAGGCGCCGCGGCCGGCGGCGATCTCGGCGAACACGCCGCGCGCCACGATGTCGCGCGGGGCGAGCTCGGCCGAAGCGTGTCGCGCAAGCATGAAGCGCTCGCCGTCATGGTTGATCAGCGTGGCGCCTTCGCCGCGCAGCGCCTCGGTCGCGAGCGGTGCGGGATCGCGTCCGACCATGATCGCGGTCGGGTGGAACTGCACGAATTCGGGATCGGCGATTACGGCGCCCGCCCGCGCGGCGATCGCCAGTCCCGTGCCGCACGCTTCCGGCGGGTTGGTGGTCACTGCGTAGAGATGGCCGATGCCGCCGGTGGCCAGCACCACGGTGCGTGTGGCGACAAGCACGGGCGAGGCGTCCGGATCATGCGCATTGCGCAGTTGCAGGCCGGTGACGGCGCCGTCCCGCGTCGACAGCGCTTCGACCGCGAGGCCTTCGATCACGCGGATCGACGGTGTGCGCCGCACCGCCGCCGTCAGTGCTTCGATGATCGCCTTGCCCGCCATGTCGCCGCGCACATGCACGATGCGCCGCGCCGAATGCGCAGCCTCGCGGCCGACCGCGAGCCGGCCTTCGAGGTCGCGGTCGAACGGCACGCCATAGGCCAGCAGGTCATGGATGCGCGGTCTCGCCTCGCGCGCCAGCGCGAGCGCGACATCGCGATCGACGATGCCGCCGCCGGCGGCGATGGTGTCGGCGGCATGGGCTTCCGCGCTGTCGCCCTCGGCGACCGCGGCGGCGATGCCGCCCTGCGCCCAGGCGGAGGAAGCGCCTTCGCCCAACGGCGCCGCCGTGATCACGGTGACCGGGCGCGGCGCGAGCTTGAGCGCGCAGAACAGGCCGGCAAGGCCGCCGCCGACGATGACGACGTCGTCGACGCCGTTTGTCACTTCTCGAATTTGCCTCGGCATGCTGTGGCTCAATTCTTCAGGTTGATCATCCGCTCGACCGAGCGCCGGGCCTTCGCCGCGATGGCGGGATCGACCGTGACCTCCTCGCGCAGCGTGAGCAGGCTATCCAGGATCTTCGGCAGCGTGATCCGCTTCATGTGCGGGCAGAGATTGCATGGCCGCACCATCTCGACATCAGGCAGCTCGGCTTGCACATTGTCGGCCATCGAGCATTCGGTGATCATGACGATGCGTTTCGGGTGCCTGTCGCGCACCCACTTGATCATGTGCGCCGTCGAGCCGGTGAAGTCGGCCTCCGCCAGCACGTCCGGCGGACATTCCGGGTGCGCGATGATCTGCACGTCGGGATCGGCCTCGCGAAAGCCGCGCAATTCGTCGCCGGTGAAGCGCTCATGCACTTCGCACGCGCCCTTCCAGGCGATGATCTTGACGTCGGTCTGCGACGCGACGTAGTTCGCCAGGTACTGGTCGGGCAGGAAGATCACGGTCGGCGCGTTCAGGCTCTCGACCACCTCAACCGCGTTCGACGAGGTGCAGCAGATGTCGACCTCGGCCTTCACGTCGGCCGAGGTGTTGACATAGGCGACCACCGGCACGCCGGGGAAACGCTCGCGCAACAGCCGCACGTCGGCACCGGTGATGCTGGCGGCGAGCGAGCAGCCGGCGCGGGAGTCCGGGATCAGCACCGTCTTCTCCGGGTTCAGCAGCTTCGAGGTTTCCGCCATGAAGTGCACGCCGCATTGGACGATGGTCGAGGCCTTCACCCGCGTGGCTTCGATCGCGAGCTGCAGCGAATCGCCGGTGATGTCGGCCACGCAATGGAAGATTTCCGGCGTCTGGTAGTTGTGCGCCAGGATCACGGCGTCGCGCTCGGCCTTCAGCTCGTTGATTGCCTTGACGTAGGGCGCCATGAACG
>NZ_JAFAVV010000325.1 GCF_019242285.1 Bradyrhizobium sp. | reverse complement strand
TGGAAAGACTCGGACGAATCCCGTCGCGAGAATGCGATCGCATGTCTTCCCCCGTTGCACGGTCCTCCCCTGTTACACACGCTCCACTGTCATCGCCCGGCTTGATCGGGCGATCCAGCATTCCAGAGGCGTCAATGCCTGGATCGATAGGCCGCGGCGTACTGGATCTCCCGGTCGAGCCGGGCGACGACATCGAATGCTGTTTGACATGTAGATCTGGATTTGACTGCGGTGCCGTAGGGTGGGCAAAGCGGGCCTCTCGCGCAGAAACCCGCCACACGAAGGCAACAGCGTGCCCACCATCCCGGAGCAACGCTGTCGACCCAATGGTGGGCACGTCGCTCCGCGACGATGCTGCGCATCGTCGCGTTCGCTCCTTAGCGCACCCTACCAGTTACGATTCGTCGCAACGTAGGCCCGCTCACCGATGCCCGAAGAAGCCGCCCATCATGCCGCCGATCAAGCCGCCCGGCGGCCCTCCGCCGCCGTGATAGGTGTGGCGTCCGCCGCCACCACCGCGATGATGGCGGCGAGAGCCACGACCGCCCGAGTCGGAATCGTCATCGGCCGCGCTGGCATCGGCGGTGGCGACGATCTCGCCGAGCAGTGCCTTGTGTTGCAGCTTGTTGAGATAGCCGCTCGCGGGATAGCCGCGCGCCGCCTGCCAGCGCTTCATCACGGTGCGCGTATCGTCATCGAACTTGCCGGTGACCTTGGTGTCGAAGCCGAGCCCGGTCAGCCGGCGCTGCACGTCGCGCCGCTGGCCCTTGTCGAGGCCGATCTGGTCCTCGGTGAGCTGGTTCGAATCCTCGGTGAAGGTCGCGGGATCGACCCCCGCCGTCAGGTTGCGGGTCGTGGTCGACGGGCCGCTCTGCAACTCTGCGAGGCGAGCCAGCGCCAGCGACTTGAACTGGCCGTTCGGATAGGCCGCCAGATAGGCGTTGAGCTCCTCCTGCTTGTTGGAGCCTTTCACCGAGCGCCAGAACTCCAATTCGACGTCGGCCGTCTCCGGCTTGACGGAAGCAGGCGCCGGCGCCGAGGCCGCTGGCGGAGCCGCGTCGCCGGCGGCCGTCGTCGGCGCCGCGGGATTGAGATAGACCGTGCCGATCAGGTTGGTATGGCCCCAGGGAAGCTGGCCCTTGTTGGTCTGCTCGTTGACTTCGGCGCGGACCTCCGTCATCGCCTGCTGGATCTCGAGGCCGGGCTTGGCGACGTTGTCGATCAGCGCGCGGGTGAAGGGACTATGCGTGCCTTCGGGGCCGTCGAGCGCGGTCTGCCCGGGACCGGTCGCAAAGGCGATCAGCGTGCCCTCGCCCGACTTCATCTCGGCCAGGCCCTGCTGCACCGAGACGCCGCGGGTGCCCGCATTGGCCTTGATCTTGGCGGCAAACGGATTGTCGCGGCAGGCATCGAGGAACACCAGCTTGACCTTGGCGCCACTCAAGGTCTGGTCGAGCGTCAGGTCGACATTGATGGCGCTGCCGAGCTTGACGTCCATCTCGGACTTGATGTCGGCATCGACCGGCAGGAGATAGTTGGTGCCGTCGACGGCGATGCCGTGACCGGCGTAATAGAACACCGCGATGTCGGCGCCTTGCGACTTCTTGCCGAACTCGAGCAGTTTCGAGGTCATGGCGTCGCGGGTGAGATTGCTCCCCTCGACGACCTCGAAGCCGACATTGCGCAGCACGCCGGCCATCGCCTTGGCGTCCTCCGGCGGGTTCGGCAATGGCGTGACATTCTTGTAGGCGCCGTTGCCGACCACGAAGGCGATGCGGCGGTCGGCCCTGGCGGCCGTCGAGCCCACAGCAAGAGCGAAAAGCGACAATGCAATGATTGCGAGGCGCATGGTTCACCCTCCCATCTGCACCCGATATCGATCGGTCACAAACCGCTTGTGCGGGCTCGGACGAAGGTTGAAGCATCTCGGCCAGCCGCGCGAAATACGGGCGGAAATCTATCATCACGCCGGTGCGATCGCCTACAACTTTCCGCGATGGCAGGTCCGGCTCGGCCGCCGGCCGCGCCGTTCACAGTACCGGCAGGCTTGCCCCGGGCTGTCGCGGCATCGTCAGTCCCGCCTCATCTGCTCGAAGAACGCCTTGAGCCCGACGAAGCCGGCATCCGGCCGCACGATGATGCTGGTCGGAATCTTGCGAAGATACCCCTCGAACCGGCCCTTGTGCTCGAACTGGGTGCGGAAGCTGGAGGCGGCGAGATGATCGGCGAAGCGCGGCACGATACCGCCGGCGATGAAGACGCCGCCTTCGGAACAGAAGGTCAGCGCGAGATTGCCGGCCACCGTGCCCAGCAGCGAGCAGAACATGTCCAGCGCCGCCCGGCAGAGATCGGAGCTGCCGTCGAGCGCGGCCTGGGTGATCTCGGCTGCGTCGCGGGCCGGCGCAGTTTCGCCATCAACGGCGGCCAACGCCTGATGCAGGTTTTCCAGGCCGGAGCCGGACAGCACGCGCTCGATCGAGACGTGGCCGAAACGCCGGCGGAGCTGGTCGATCACCCGTTCCTCGCGCTCCGAGATGGCGGGCAAGGTCGCGTGTCCCGCTTCGGTAACGATCGCAATCGGCGCGACCTTGCGCGGAACGAAGCAGCCGACGCCGAAGCCGGTGCCGGGACCCGCGGCAAGCATGGGCGCGCCCGAAACCGCAGGCCGCGGCCCGCCGACCGGATGGAGGTCGTTCGGCGCGAGCACCGGCAACGACCAGGACACGGCCTCGAAGTCGTTGAGCAGTTGGGCGATCGCAAAACCGAACTTCGCCTGCAGCTCGCTGCCGTCGACCACCCAGGGGCTGTTGGTGAAGACGCAGCGGTTGTTCTCGACGGTGCCCGCGACACCGAGGACGGCGGATGCGGCCGGCCGGCCGGCTGCATGGCGCGCAAAAAACGCCGTGAGCGCGTCGGTCACCGTCGCGAAATCCGCGACCCTGAAGTGCTGGACCGGCCCGATCTCACCGCGTTGCAGAAGCGCAAAGCGCGCATTGGTGCCGCCGATGTCGGCGAGCAGAACCTGGTCGCTGGTTGTCATCATCCCGCCGCCGTCTTCCCCGAGATCGATTCGAGCCTGCAAATACGCGATCCGCCGGATATCCTCAACGCGCCCGATTGTGTTCAGTTCATCCCGGCCCCGGTTCCAGCTCCCGAGACCGGCACCGGGGTCCGGTGCCGAGCCGCTCCGGACGCTGGCCCGCAACCGCGATGTGGTCCACAATACCGGCCAACAACATCCGAAACGAAACGGCGGGAACGAGCCAGTGGGAACGACCATGGGTGACGCGAGGCTGAAGCATTACGGCTGGGGTCGCGAAGGCGAAGCCATGAGCGCGGAGGAGCAGGCCTTCGTGCTCGGCCGCTATCGTCAGAAATTCGGTCGCGACGATTTCGACACCATCGCCGTCCCGCCGCTCGCGGCGCTGAAGCTGCGGGCGCCGCGCATCACGCCGCCGGATTCGCTTACCGCGATCTGCCGGAGCGAGCCCTATGACCGCGCCGCGCACACTTTCGGAAAATCCTATCCGGACTACCTGCGGGCGATGCTCGGTGATTATGACTGCGCGCCCGACGTGGTCGCCTATCCGCGCAGCGAAGCGGAAATCACGGCGGTGATGGATTGGGCGGGCGGCGTCGGCGCTTCGCTGACGCCGTTCGGCGGCGGCTCCAGCGTCTGCGGCGGCGTCGAGCCGCGCGTCGATGGTGCGAGGTACAAGGCAACCGTCACGCTCGACATGCGCAACCTCGGCAAGGTCGTCGAGGTCGATCTGACCTCGCGCGCGGCGCTGATCGAGGGCGGCACCTATGGTCCGGCGCTGGAAAGCCAGCTCAAGCCGCATGGCGTCACCCTGCGGCACTTCCCGCAAAGCTTCGAATATTCGACGCTCGGCGGCTGGATCGCGACGCGCTCCGGCGGGCATTTCGCGAGCCTCTACACCCATATCGACGATTTCGTCCAAAGCCTGCGCGTGGTGACGCCGCGCGGCGTGCTCGAGACGCGCCGCCTGCCGGGATCAGGCGCGGGGCCGAGCCCCGACCGCCTGTTCATCGGCTCGGAAGGAACGCTCGGGGTGATCTCGCGCGCCTGGATGCGCTTGCAGGCGCGGCCGAAATTCCGCGCCGGCGCCTCAATCCGCTATCGCAGCTTCTTCGAGGCGGCGCACGCCGTGCGCGCGATCGCGCAGGCGGGCCTCTATCCCTCGAACTGCCGCATCCTCGATCCGCAGGAGGCCTACAACACCGGTGCCGCCGACGGCAGCGTCGCGATCATGGTGCTCGGCTTCGAGTCCGGCGACCATCCGACCGATGCCTGGATGGCGCGCGCACTGGAATGCTGCGCCGACCATGGCGGCCTCAAGGAAGAGGCCCTGGCCGATGATGCGCATCTGCAGGGCGCCGCGGGCATCTGGCGCAACGCCTTCATCCGCATGCCCTATGCGCGCGAGTTCCTCAATCCGGCCGGCATCATCAACGACACCTTCGAGACCGCCATCACCTGGGACCGTTTTGAAACATTCCACGACAAGGTGAAGGGGGCGACCGAGCGCGCCATCGTGGACGCGACCGGGATCAAAGGCGAGGTGACCTGCCGCTTCACCCACGTTTATCCGGACGGGCCGGCGCCCTACTTCTCCTTCCACGCGCTCGGCCGCCATGGCGCATTGCTCGCGCAATGGCAGGCGATCAAGGATGCGGCGAGCGACGCGCTGATCGAGGCCGGCGGCACCATCACGCATCATCATGCGGTCGGCCGCGATCACCGGCCCTGGTACGACCGGCAGCGGCCGGAGCTGTTCGCGACCGCGCTGCGCGCCGCGAAGAAAGAGCTCGACCCGCTGTCGATACTGAATCCGGGGGTGCTGTTCGATCCGTGACGGAATGCAAGTCGCCGCAAAAGTCAGGCGAGCGCCGCCTTCAATTTCTGCACCGCGCTGTCGGGCGTGGTCAGCACCGGCCGCCCCGACACCTCCGCGACCACGGCGGCGGCGGGCGCCATGCTGTATTGCGCCAGCGCGATGACGTCGCAGCCGCGCAAGTCCTTCGCCGCCTCGGCGACGAGGCGATCATGCTCGGCGCGGTCGCCGCGGTCGAGCGCGGCCAGCGCGCCTTCGGCAAGCTTCGGCACGAGCTCGACGGACGGCGGAAACTCCGAAGGCATCGATGCGAGCGTCGGGGGAAAGGTCGAGAGCAGGCCGATCCTGCGGCCCTGCTTGACCGCCTCCTCGATCATCGCCTCGTTGGGCTTGAGCACCGGCATCGGCTTCTGCGCACGTGCCACCGCCTCGATGCAGGGGCCGAACGCCGAACAGGTGAACAGGATGGCGTCCGCGCCGGTCCAGGCGACGTAGTTGCCGAGCGCGAGAAAGCGATCGGTCATCCCCTCGGTGAGCCTGCCGTCGCGCGCCAGATCCGCCGAGAGCGAATCGTCGAGCAGGTTCATCAGCTCGGCCTCCGGCCAGAGCTTCGCGAAGGCAGCCTCGATCGGCGCGATCGAGTGCTTCAGGGCATGGATCAGGGCGATGCGCATGACGCCAACTGTACATCGACTTGCGGTGGCGCGGCCAGCGCCGCGCCACGCTATTCTGCGCGCCTGTTACTTGAACGGCACAGCATACATCAGGCCGCCCTTGCTCCAGGTCGCGTTCAATCCGCGGGCGAGCTTGAGCGGGCTGTTCTGTCCGACATTGCGCTCGAAGATTTCGGAGTAGTTGCCGACCGCCTTGACCGCCTGCAGCAGCCACTTGTTGTCGAGCCCGAGCCGCGAACCGAGATCGCCGGTCGAGCCGAGCAGGCGTTGCACGGCAGGCGCTTCCGATTTCGCCATCTGATCGACATTCGATTGTGTCACGCCGATCTCTTCCGCCTCTATCAGGCCATAATGCAGCCACGCGATGATATCGGTCCACACCTCGTCGCCATTGCGCGTGAACGGCCCGAGCGGCTCCTTGCTGATGGTCTGCGGCAAAACGACGTAGTCGGCGGCATTGGGCGCCGCGGTCGCGACCGCGCCGGCGAGCGCCGAGGCGTCCTGTGTCATGGCGTCGCAGCGGCCGCCGAAAAAGGTCTGGTACATGGTGTCGACGCGGTCGAACACCAGCGGCTTCCAGTCGATGTTGTTGGCGCGGCCGTAATCGCCGAGCGTCACTTCATGTGTCGTGCCCTGCGCGACGCAGACGGTGGCGCCGCCGAGACCCTTGAGCTCGGTCACGCCGGTATCCTTCTTCACGACAAAACCCTGGCCGTCGTAGAAGTTGATCGGCCCCTGCCGCAGACCGAGCGTCACGCCGCGCAAAAAGGTTTCGGTGGAGTTGCGGTAGAGCACGTCGATCTCGCCGGACTGCAGGGCGGTGAAACGGTTCTGCGCGGTCAGCGCGACGTAGCGCACCTTGGTGGGATCGCCGAGCACGCCTGCGGCGAGCGCCTTGCAATAGTCGACGTCGAGCCCCTTGAAGTTGCCCTGCGAGTCCGGCGCCGAGAAGCCGGCAAAGCCGGTCGAGACGCCGCACACCAGCGTGCCGCGCTGCTTGACCGTGTCCAGCGTTGCGGCCGAAGCCGTCGCAGCCGAGGTAACGAGCAGGCCGAAAGCAATGACGATCTTCCTCATTTCACCCTCCCTCTAATGACCAATGCTCTTCAGAACGCGATCCACCGCAGCTCCCAGCCGATCGACGATCATGTCGATGTCATCGGCCGTGGCGATGAAGGGCGGCGCCAGCAGCACGTGGTCGCCGTTCCTGCCGTCCACCGTTCCACCCATGGGGTAGCACGCAAGTCCGCCCGCGAGTGCCGCAGCCTTGATCTTCTGGTTCAGCTTGAGCGCGGGATCGAACGGCCTTCGTGTCGCGCGGTCCTCGACCAGCTCGATCGCCTGGAACAGGCCGCGTCCCCTGATGTCGCCGACATGACGGTGATTGCCGAAGCGTTCGGTCAGCCGGCGCTCGAGGTGCCTGCCGAGCTCGCGCACATTGTCGAGCAGCTTCTCCTCGGTAACCACGCGCTGCACCTCGAGTGCTGCCGCGCAGGCCAAGGGATGCGCGAGATAGGTGTGACCGTGCTGGAACGCGCCGGAGCCGGCGCGGATCACCTCGATGATGCGGCCGCTCGCGAGCATCGCGCCGATCGGCTGGTAGCCGCCGCCCAGGCCCTTCGCGATCGCCTGGATATCGGGTGCTATGCCCTCCTGCTCCCAGGCATGGGTCGTCCCGGTGCGGCCCATGCCGCACATCACCTCGTCGAGGATCAACAGCGCGCCGTATCGATCGCAGATCGCGCGGACTGCGCGGAAATAGCCCTCCGGTGCCGTCACGCAGCCGGCGGTGGCGCCGACCACGGACTCGGCGAGGAATGCCGCCACCGTATCGGGACCGAGGTGCTGGAATTCGGCATCGAGCTCGGCCGCAAGGCGCGCGACAAAATCCGCTTCCGCCTCGTCATCGCGCTTTTCGTGATATGCGAAGGCCGGCGTGACGTGGCTGAAAGCGTCGGACAGCAGCGGCGCGTAAGGCTCGCGTCGCCAGGCATTGCCGCCGGCAGAAAGCGCACCCAGCGTGTTACCGTGATAACTCTGCCGACGCGCGATGAAGCGGCGGCGCTGCGGCTCGCCCTTCTCGATGAAATATTGCCGCGCGAGCTTGATCGAGGCCTCGATCGCCTCCGATCCGCCGCTGACGAAATAGGCATAAGCCAGCCCGCCCGGCTGATGGCCGACGAGATGATCCGCGAGCGCTTCCGCCGGCTCGGACGAGAAGAAGGCGCTGTGGGCATAGGCGAGCTTGCCCGCCTGCTTCGTCATCGCCTCAAGTACACGCGGATGCTGGTGCCCGAGACAGGAAACCGCCGCGCCGCCGGACGCATCGAGCACGCGGCGGCCATCTTCGCCGATCAGCCAGATCCCCTCGCCGCCGGTCGCGATCGGCGGCGTCTCGCGCAGGCTTCGGTGCAGCAGGCGGCTGTCGCGGACGCTCATCGTCGTCAACCTTTCTCGGAAACATATTGCGCAGTGGCGGCGAGCCGCGCCTCGGTCGCTTCCAGCCGCTTCTTCGCCGCAGCACCGCCGAGCACGAAGGTCGCGGCCGCGAGTGAATGCGCAATCGCTAGGGCGCCCGTGAGGCTTGGAAAGAAGCCGGGCGAAGCCGCCGCTTCGAACAGCAACGCATGATCGGCCCCTTCCGCCATCGGCGCCGAGACCGAATCCGCAATCGCGATCAGGCTCGCCTTGGCACGATGCGCCGCGCGCGCCGACAGGACGCTCGCCCGCGAATAGGGCGCAAAGCCGATCACGACCACGGCTTCTCCAGAACGGAAGGCGCCGAAGTCGAGATCCTCCGGCCACGCGCCGCCGACGAACTGCACGTCGCCGGGACGGAACAGGCGAAGCTCGTAGTTCAGCAGTTCCGCGACACCGCGGCAGCTCCGGAAGCCCGCGATCCAGATGCGCCGGGCGGAGCGCAGCGTTCGTGCCGCCGCGGCCACCGCGCCCGGCGATATCCGCGAAAGCCCCGCCGCTTCCGCCTCCAGCTTGTCGGCAATCAGCGCGACCTCGGCATGCCGTCCGCGGCGGCGGTCGCGCGCGCGGCCGGAGAACGGCGCGGCCGGCTCCGGCCGCCGCGCCTCCGTCAGTGCCGCGCGCAGTTCGTCCCAGCCGGAATAGCCGATCGCTTTCGCCAGCCGCGTGAAGGATGCCGGATCAGCGCCCGCGACCGACGCCAGCTCGCGCATCGAGCGCGTGGTGGCGTCATAGTCATTGGCGGCGACAAAGCGGCCAACCTGCTGCAACCGCATCGGCAGCGACGGCAGCGCGCTGCACAATTGGTTCAGGGGCGAGGATTTCAGCGGCCGCTCGGGCATGCAACAAATGTTGCATATTTGACCGTTCGGTGCAACATTTGAAATGCGCTTCGCCAAATGGACCTTCTTTCATCCGGAGGACAGTGCCGTGTCGACGCCGAAACGCCCGCCCATGAGCCGGCTCCAGCTTTCGCTGGGCAACGTGCAGCTCAAGGGGCTGCTCTGGCAGGTCCTGGTGGTCGGCGTCGCGCTGGCGATCGTCGGCTGGCTGTGGTCGAACGCCGTCCACAACCTCTCGGTCCGGCGCATCGCCACCGGCTTCGCCTTCCTCGGCCGCGAGGCCGGCATGCCGATCGTCGACGCCTGGCTGCCCTACACTCCCCGCGACAGCTACCTCTATGCCTTCATCATCGGCGTCACCAACACGTTGCGCGTGGCTGTGATCGGCATCGTACTCGCGACCGTGCTCGGCACGATGATCGGCATTGCGCGATTGTCCGCCAACTGGCTGCTGTCGAGGCTGGCGGCGGTCTATGTCGAGACGCTGCGCGACATCCCGCTGCTGCTGCAGCTCCTGTTCTGGTACGTCCTGATGCAGAGCCTGCCGCCCGCGCGCGGCGCCTTCCATCCGATCGACGGTGTATTCCTGTCCAACCGCGGCCTGATGCTGCCGTTCATTCCGATCGGCCCTTCACAATGGCTCGTGCTGGGCGTTGCCGCGGTCGGCCTTGTGATCCTCTATCTGCTGCGGCGATGGCAGATCGCACGCCAGATGCGGGATGGCCGCGAGCGGCGCACCTGGCCCTATGCCGTGCTGCTGGTGGTCGTGCTGCCGGCGGTGCTGTCGTGGGGCCTCGGCGTGCCCTGGACCATCAGCAGGCCCGAGCTGCGCGGCTTCAATTTCGTCGGCGGGCTCGCGCTCGCGCCGGAATATTTTGCTCTTCTGATCGCGCTCGTGACCTACACGTCTGCGTTCATCGCCGAGATCGTGCGCAGCGGCATCCAGGCCATTTCGAGGGGCCAATGGGATGCCGCCAACGCGCTTGGCCTGCGCCGGGGCTTCGTGTTGAAGCACATCGTCCTGCCGCAGGCGCTGCGCGTGATCATTCCGCCCCTGACCAGCCAATTCCTCAACTTGACCAAGAATTCCTCGCTCGCGGTCGCGATCGGCTACCAGGACATCGTCTCGGTCGCCAACACGACGTTGAACCAGACCGGGCAGGCGATCGAGGTGATCGCGCTGGTCATGCTGGTGTTCCTCACCATCAGCCTCGGGATCAGTCTCCTGATGAACTGGTACAATGCGCGCATCGCGCTGACGGAGCGCTGAGTCATGAGCACCGCCGTCGACACCTCCGAGCTGCCGCGCGCCGAACGTCCGCGCCCGGGACTGGTCGGCGGCAATCCGCTGCTGCGCTGGCTGCGCGGCAATTTGTTCTCGTCGATCCCCTCGACTCTCGTCACCCTGATCCTGCTCGCCTTGCTGATCAAGCTTGCCTTCAGCCTCGTGCAATGGGGCATCTGGAACGCGGTCTGGACCGAGCCCAGCGGCAACAGCAGCGCCTGCCGCGCGGCGCGCGGGCTCGGCGCCTGCTGGGCCGTGATCCCCGAGAAACTCCGCTTCATCCTGTTCGGCACTTTTCCCTATGACGAGCAGTGGCGGCCGGCACTCGCAACCCTGATCTTCATCGCGCTGTATTACCTGTCGACCCGGCCGCGCTGGTGGCGGCGCGAGCTTCTGGCGGTGTGGGCCGTGGCGCTCATCCTGATCGGCCTGTTGATGTGGGGCGGCGTTTTCGGCCTCTCCTACGTGCCAGAGGAGCGCTGGGGCGGCCTGCCGGTGACGCTGATCCTCGCCACCTTCGGGCTTGCTTTTGGTTTTCCGCTCGGCGTCCTGGTCGCGCTCGGGCGACGCTCGACGCTGCCCGCCATCCGCTCGCTCTGCGTGCTCTATGTCGAATTGATCCGTGGCGTACCGCTGATCAGCCTCTTGTTCATGGCAAGCGTGATGTTTCCGCTGTTCCTGCCCGACGGCGTCAATTTCGACAAGCTGCTGCGCGCCCAGGTCGCGATCGTGCTGTTCGCCGGCGCCTATCTCGCCGAGGTGGTGCGCGGCGGCTTGCAGGCAGTGCCGCGGGGCCAGCACGAGGCGGCTGACGCCCTCGGCCTGTCCTATTGGCGGAAGCAGCGGCTGATCATCCTGCCGCAGGCGATCCGCCATGTCATTCCGCCGCTGGTGAACACCTTCATCGCCTTCTTCAAGGACACGAGCCTCGTCCTGATCATCGGCATCTTCGATCTCTTGACCACCGCCAAGACGGCAATCATCGATCCGGTCTGGCAGCCCTTCAGCGTCGAGGTCTATCTGTTCGTCGCCGCGATCTATTTTGTCTTTTGCTTTGCGATGTCGCGCTACAGCCGCCATCTCGAGGGAGCGAAGAGCAATGGTAACTGAGCCACAGTTGAGAACAACTCAAGCCGCGATCAGCATGACCGATGGCGCGCCGATCGCGTGGCTGAAGCTTGCAGCGGACCCTCGTGTCGGTAAGACCACGACATTGCGCTGTGTCGCGGGCCTGGAGCAGCCGGATCGCGGCACGATCCGGGTCGGAGAAGAGATCTTCTTCGATGCCGCGCGCGGCATCACCGTGCCGATGAATTTGCGCCGGTTGGCGTGGTGTTCCAGTCCTATGCGATCTGGCCGCATATGAGCGTGTTCGAGAACGTCGCCTTTCCCTTGCGCGTCGCCCGCGACGAGAAGTTCACGGCCGGCGAAATCGGCCGCCTGGTCGATGAGGCGCTTGCCCGTGTCAGCCTGCAGGGGTTCGGCAGCCGCTCCGCGACGCGGCCGTCGGGCGGCCAGCAGCAGCGCGTGGCGCTGGCGCGCGCCATCGTTCGCAAGCCGCGCCTTTTGCAGCTCGACGAGCCCCTGAGCAATCTCGACGCCGCGTTGCGCGAGGAGATGCGCAACGAGCTGCGGCGGCTGCGGCAGGAGATCGGCGTCATCACTGTGTACGTCACGTACGACCAGGCCGAAGCGCTGGAAATGTCCGACCGCATCGCCGTCAGGTCGCACGGTCGCATCGTGCAGATGGGCGCGCCGCAGGACATCTATTTCCGTCCCGCCAACCGCTTCGTCGCTGACTTCGTCGGCACCACCAACTGGCTCATCGGCCGTCTCGGCGAGAGCCGGCCCGAAGGCCTGTGCGAGGTGAAGTCGGCAGCGGCAGCGGCATCACCTGTGTGGCAGCGGCCGCGACGGCCGCCGACGCCCGTATCTCGATCCGGCCAGAAAACCTCACTTTGCAGGCGGTGGAGGCGCCGCGTCCATCCGACGCCAACCGGCTCGAAGGCAACATCGTATTCGCCGGCTTCCTCGGCACGATGAACCGCTACCAGGTCGATACCGGCGACGGCACGCTGCAGGCCTATGCGGGCGCGAGCGCGCGACATAGAGTGGGCGACCGCGTCGCGCTCGACTTCGCCTTCCGCGATGCGGTGATGCTGTCGGAATGAAGGCCATGGAGGTCATTGCTTGAAACTGTTGTGGTCGTCCCGCTCGCCCTTCGCACGCAAAGTCATGGTCGCAGCCCATGAGCTCGGCATCGCCGACAGGCTCACGCTGGAGCGCGTCAACGTCACCGCGCGGGAGACCAATGCCGAGGTGATGCGCGCGAATCCGCTGAACAAGATCCCGACCCTGATCCTCGACGACGGCACGGTCCTGATCGACTCGCCGGTGATCGCAGCCTATTTCGACGACGCCTTCGGCCGCGGCGAACTGTTCCCGCGCGAAACGCCGCGGCGCTGGCAGGTGGCGCGGCTGCATGCTTTCGGCGACGGCATCATGGCCTTCAACGTCGCCCGCCTCGGCGAGCAGTCGCGCGGCGAGCACGCGTCCGACGCCTTCATGTCGGCCTTCATCGCCAAGACCGGCGCCACGCTCGACGTGCTCGAAGCAGAGACCGAGAACCTCGCTCCGCTCTCGATCGGCAGCATCGCGGTCGCCGTGGCGCTCGCCCATCTCGACTTCCGTTTTGCCGCGGACGGCTGGCGGGAGCGCCGGCCGAAGCTCGCCGAATGGCATGCGCGCTTTGCCGAACGCCCCTCGATGCAGGCGACCATTCACAAGGAAGTCTATTGAACCCCGGCAGCCGGACAAGGAGCAGGACATGGGCTGGCAACTTCCGCCGTTGAACGCGCTGCGGCCTTCGAGGCCGCGGGCCGGCTCTCCAGTTTCACGCTCGCCGCCGAGGAGCTGCATGTGACGCCCGGCGCGGTCAGCCGACAGATCAAGCTCTTGGAGGATACGCTCGGCATTCCTCTTCATCCGCAGCAATCGCGAGGTGCGGCTGACGCCGGCGAGTGTGCTCTATCTCACTGCGCTGACCGAGTCGTACCGCCGGATGGATGCCGCGACCACGAGCCTGCGCGATGCGCGGCGCGACCGGCCGCTGC
Organism: Bradyrhizobium sp.; assembly: GCF_019242285.1. GTDB lineage: Bacteria > Pseudomonadota > Alphaproteobacteria > Rhizobiales > Xanthobacteraceae > Bradyrhizobium. The sequence goes on along the minus strand of NZ_JAFAVV010000325.1, from coordinate 10,752 downwards.
GCATCATGTGTTCGGGCAACGTCGCCACCCGCTGACTGTTTCCGCATCTGCGCCAGCCGGACGACGGCAACCCGATCATCGGCCCGAAATCTGGAACAGCTTCATTCCGCGATCCGCGAGCAATGCGACGCCGTCATCAACCTCTCCTGCTCGATGGGACCGACCGCCGAGGGCCGATGGAGTTCGAGTGCTACGATGTCGGCCATCTCTACATTCTCGACTATCATCTCGGCCGCAAGACAAACATGCACAAGCCGATCATCGTGCAGTTCCTCACCGGCATCCTCGGCGGCATCCCCTCCTCGATCGAGCATCTGCTGCACATGAAACAGACCGCGGAAAACCTGTTCCGCTCGGAGATGGAGCTGTTCATCCACGGCACGGGCCCACAGAACATGCGCGCGGCCGCCTATGGCGCCATGATGGGCACCAACATCCGCGTCGGCCAGGAGGACAACGTTACCGAACGTCCGGGCCGGCTCTTCAAGTCCAATGCCGAGCAGATCGAGAAGATCCGCCGCATCATGGACGAGTTCGATATCGGCCTCGCGACAGCGGAGGAGGCGCGCAAGCGGCTCGGCCTGCCGCATCCCGCGCCGAAGGTCGCGCCGATGCCGGCATAGCGCTTGCACGGCGAAGCTCCGCATGCTCCGGTGAGACGGAACGGCTTGCGGATGGAGAACGGTCGATGATGGCGAACGGGATGCGCTGGGTGATGGCGAACGAGGTCGTCTCGCGCGTCGTGCTGAGCGGTGCCGGCAACATGCTGCTCGTCCTGATCCATGAGATGGGCGGCACGCTGGAGAGCTGGGACCTCGTGGTAGACCAGCTCGGCCGGCACCGCCGCATCCTGCGCTACGACGTGCGCGGCGCCGGGCTGTCGCAAAAATTCCGCGGCACGCTTGCGATCTCCGACCTCACTGCCGATCTCGCCGCGATCCTGGAGGCAGCCGGCGCGCCACCCAACGTCGCGCTGCTCGGCACCGCAGTCGGTGGCGCGATTGCCCTGCAATTCGCCGCTGACTACCCGGACCACACCGCAGCCGTGATCGCGACCTCGCCCGCGACCGGCATTGCCGTCGAGCGCCGCGCGGCGACATTGGCGCGCGTCGACGAACTCGAACGCGAGGGTTTTGTCGGCTCGATCGATGAGCGGCTCGCGCGCTCCTACCCGCCGGTGCTGCGCACCGACCCTGAAAAGTTCGAGCGGGTCAAGCTGACCCGGCTTGCCGCCGATCCCGTCGGCATGGCTGCGACCTTCCGCATGCTGGCCGGGCTGGAGATGGACGCATCGCTTGCGCGCATCACGGCGCCTACCCTGATCCTCGCCGGCGAGCATGACGGCGACCGTCCACCAGCGGGCGTCGCGGCAGTTGCCGCGAAGGTCAGCGGCGCACAGTTCAAGACCCTGCCCTCCGGGCACTTCATGGCCTTGCAGACGCCGGAGCTCTTGGTCGACGAGATCGAAGCCTTCCTGCGGCCGCTCGATCTTTGACTGCTTGCATTATCGCATTCGCGCGATCGAAGCAGCGGCCTATTTCGCGACCTGCGCGACATCGCCATCGAGGTCCATCGACCAGGCATCCGGCAGCAGTCGGTAGTCGTCGCCGTGGCGCACGACATGGGCGAATGCTGGGAAATGGATGTGCATGCCGGCGATCGCCTGCCGGTCGGTGGCGACGCGGTCGAGGATGGCGCGGCGGGTCGAGACCGCGCGCGCGGGATCGACGTCGACCGCCATGGTCACCTCGGGGCGCGCGACCTGCAATTCCTGCACATGGACGATGTCGCCCCAGATCAGCAGCGAAGCGTTGCCGGAAGCGATCAGGAAGCCGGTGTGGCCCGGCGTGTGGCCGGCCAGCGGCACCGTGGTGACGCCGGGAAACACCTCGCCACCGGTAAAGAGCTGCATCCGCTCGCGATAGGGCGCAACCTGCGCGCGGCCGTCGGCGAAGAACATCTTCCGCCGGCCCAAGTCCTCGACCTTCATCATCGCGGCGTCGTCATGCCAATGGGCATGGTCGTCGGCATGCATTTTCAGTTCTGCGCGTGGAAACAGCGCGCGGCCCTCCTTGTCGGCGAGCCCGCCCCAATGGTCGGGATGCATGTGGGTCAAGAGCACGACATCGATGTCGTCGGGCGCGACGCCGGCGGCGGCGAGATTGTCCATCAGGAAGCCGACGGTGGGACGCACCTTGCCGAAGCCGGAATCGACCAGCGCAGTGCGCGCGCCGTTGCGGATCAGGAAGCAGTTGGCCGAGGTGCGACGCGGCGCCGGGCGCAGATTGTCCTTCAGCATCCGCACCGCTTCGGCTTCGGGAATATCTTTCACCGTCGCCATCGGCGAATCCTGGTAGCCGTCGTGCAGCGCGGTGACCAGGATGTCGCCGACCCGGCGGTGATAGACGCCGGGCACCTGTTGGGTCGGAATCGGTCTTGTCACGTCTTGCTCCTTGTGCTGCTGACGCGACTATAGCTGACGCACGACGTGGGTAAATTGAGCGAAACTCAATGCCGGCCTCGCAACCCTCATGCGGCGCCGATCACCAGCCACGCGCCAGATCCGTAGGGTGGGCAATGCGACCGCTTGCGCCGAAGTCTGCCACCCAAAGGAAGAAGCGTGCCCACCATTCCGAGCAGGCTGTCGAGACAATGGTGGGGACGTCGCTTCGCGCGATGCTGCGCATCGCTGCGTTCGCGCCTTAGTCCTCTCTACGGCACCTCTTGTACAGGCGATCACCGCCCCCAGCGCAGCACCACCGGATCGAGCTGCCGCGCCAGCTCGATCAGGCCCGCGCGCGCCGCCGGGGGGACCGGCCGCAGCGGCTGGCGCACGGTCTCCGACTGGATCACGCCGCCTTCCTGCATCAGAATTTTTGCCGTCTGCAAACCGCATTGGCGGTTCTCGTAATTGATCAGCGGCAGCCAGCGTGCATAGGCCGCCTTGGCCTCGTCGCGGCGCCCGGCCAGATAGGGATCGATGATCTGCCGGATGCCGTCCGGATAGCCGCCGCCGGTCATGGCCCCGGTGGCGCCGGCATCGAGATCGGCCATCAGCGTGATCGCCTCCTCGCCGTCCCACGGGCCCTCGATCGCCTCGCCGCCGGCCGCGATCAGACTGCGCAATTTCGCCGCCGCCTGCGCCACCTCGACCTTGAAATACCGGATGTTGCCGCACTCCCTCGCGAGCCGCGCCAAAAACTCGACCGAGAGCGGCGTGCCGGCCACCGGCGCGTCCTGGATCATGATCGGAATATCAATCGCATCCGAGAGCAGCTTGAAGAACTCGAAAATGCCCGGCTCCGGCACGCGGAACGTCGCGCCGTGATAGGGCGGCATTACCATCACCATCGCAGCGCCGGCCTGCTCGGCGGCCCGGCTGCGCTCGGCGCAGACCTGCGAGCTGAAATGCGTGGTGGTGACGATGACAGGCACGCGGCCGGCGACATGCTCCAGCACCGCATGCATCACGGTCTCGCGCTCGGCGTCTGTCAGCACGAACTGCTCGGAGAAATTGGCGAGGATGCAGAGCCCGTCCGAGCCGGCGTCGATCATGAAATCGATGCAGCGGCGCTGGCCATCGAGGTCGAGCGCGCCCTGCGCGTCGAAGATGGTCGGCGCCACCGGAAACACCCCGCGATAGGGCCGTGCGGCGTGCGGAAAGGTCGGTGGCATGGCGTTTCCCCTGGCTCGATCATCGCTATTGTGATGCGATCCCGTCACCCTAGGACAAGCCAGGAATCGGCGCGAGGGTCAACCACCCTCGGCCGATCTCGGCGATAGGTTACTGCGCCGTCTGCTGGCGCAGCGACGCGATATCGGCCGCCGTCAGCTTCGATCCCTTGCCGCCGAAGCGCGCTGTCACATAGTTGGTGACGGCCGCGACCTCGTCGTCGGTATAGGCGTTGCCGAAGGCCGGCATTGAGAGCACGCCATCGGGCGTCAGCCGATGGGTGCCGGACAGCACGATCTGCGCGACGTTGGTGCCGCCGGGATCGTTGACCGCCCATGCGCCGGTCAGCGTCGCCATCGGCGAAACCGGGCTTTGCCCGCTCCAGCCATGGCAGCTCACGCAGGCGCCCTCGAACACCGTCTTGCCGCGCGCATCGGCGGTCACACCGTCCTTGTGCCCGGCAGGCGCTGCCGGCGCCGGCGTGGCCGGAAGATCGGTCGAGGTCAGGCCCGGCACGCTGCGCAGGAATGCGACGAGAGCGCGGATGTCCTCCGGCGCCATCTGGCTGAAACTGTGATCGACCGCCTCCCCCATTGGACCCGATGCCGTACCATGGCCGTTCGCATGGCCGAGCGACAGATAGGCCACGAGGTCGTCGTCGCTCCAGGCGCCGATGCCGGTCGCCTTGTCGGAGGTGATGTTGAAGGCGCGCCAGCCGGCCGCGACGGCGCCGGCGAATTTGTTGCGGTTGTCGAGCGCGAAGGCGAGATTGCGCGGCGTATGGCACTCGCCGCAATGCGCCAGCGCCTCGGCGAGATAGGCACCGCGATTCCAGGCCGGGCTCTGCGACGTGTCGGGCGCAAACCGCGCGTCGCGATTGAACACGGCCGACCAGAACATCAATGTCCAGCGCTGGTTGAAAGGGAAAACGAGCTTGTTTTGCGGCGGAACGGCCTTCACCGGCGGAAGGCTGAACAGATAGGCCTTGATTGCCAACGCATCGTCGTCCGTCATCGAGGCGTAGGACGTGAACGGCATCGCCGCATACAGCCCCGCGCCGTCGCGGCGCACGCCGCGATGCAGCGCATTGAGAAAATCCCGGTCGCTGTAATCGCCGATGCCGGTTTCCTTGTCGGGCGTGATGTTGGTCGAATAGAGCGTGCCGAACGGCAGTTGGAAGCCGAGCCCGCCCGCATATTCCTTGCCGCCGGCCGTGGTGTGGCAGACCATGCAGTCGGCGGCTTTCGTCAGATATTCTCCGCGCTCGACGAGGCTCGCCCGCGCGAGCTTCTCCGGAACGCCGGACGGTTTCGCGTCATGATAGTCCGCGAGCGCGACCCTCGAGCCAGCGGAAAAGTCGAGTGGCCCGGGCCCGCGAATGATCCAGACGCCGATTCCCAGTGCTGCGAGCACAATGACGGCGATGCCGAGAAGAATGCGAATACGCATGTTCAGCCTCACGCCTTCTTCGCCGCGATCAGGCGGCGATCGATCGGCAGGCGCCGCAGCGCCACGCCGGTCGCGGCATAGATCGCATTGCGCAGCGCCGGCGGTCCGGCATTGACGCCGGTCTCGCCGATGCCGCCCGGCGGCTCGCCGCTCTTGACGACATGGACCTCGATCTTCGGCACTTGGTCGATACGCAGCATCCGGTAGTCATGGAAGTTGGATTGCTGCACCCGCCCTCGGTCGATGGTGATCTCGCCATAGAGCGCCGCGGTCAGCCCGAAGATCAGCCCGCCCTCGAGCTGCGCCATGACCGTATCGGGGTTGACGGCGATGCCGGTGTCGACCACGCAATTGATCTTGCGCAGCTCTACCTCGCCCCGCTCGTCCACCTCGGCTTCGACCACGGTCGCGATGAAGCTCGCGAACGATGGCTGCACGCAGACGCCGCGGCCGACCCGCGGCGACAATGGCTGCCCCCAGCCGGACTTCTCCGCGACCAGGTCCAGCACCGCGCGCATCCGCGGGTTCTTGCCGAGCATTGCGCGGCGAAATTCCACCGGATCCTTGCCGGCCTTGTGCGCCAGCTCGTCCATCATGCATTCGACCGCGAACACGTTGTTGTTCGGGCCGACGCCGCGCCAGAAGCCGGTCGGCACCGCCGGCGGCTCGGCATGGACATACTCGACATGGAAATTCGGGATGTCGTAGGGCATGTCGACGGCGGCATCGATCGCATCGATGTCGATGCCCTTCTGGAACGCCGGCGGCAACCAGCGCGCCAGGATCGCCGATCCCGCCACCTTGTATTTCCAGGCGGCGATCTTGCCATCGGACAACGTCGCGGCAATCGTGTCGCGATAGACCGGCCGATAGACGTCGTGCTGGATGTCCTGCTCGCGGGTCCACACCACCTTCACCGGCCCATCCACCTGCTTGGCGATGCGCACGGCGGCCACTGCCATGTCGGGCTCGAGCTTGCGGCCGAAGCCGCCGCCGAGCAGATGGTTGTTGACGATCACCTTGTCGACCGGCAGGCCCGCGGCCTTCGCGACCTCCGACTGCACGCGGGTCATGATCTGCGTTCCGGTCCAGACCTCGCAGGAGTCCCCGCGGAAGTGGACGGTGGCGTTGATCGGCTCCATGGCCGCATGCGCCAGGAAGGGAAGCTCGAAGGACGCCTCGAACTTCTCGCCGGAGGCAAGACCGTTGCCGATGTCGCCGACGGACTTCGCGACCGCGCCGTCCTTCTCACTGGCCGAGCGCAAGTCCTGCCAGATTTCTTTCGAGCCGATGCGGGCGTTGGCGCCTTCGTCCCACGTGATCCGCAGCGCGTCTGCGCCCTTCTTGGCCGCCCACATGTGGTCGCCGACCACGGCCACCATGTCGTCGAGCACGACGATCTTCTGCACACCGGGAATTTTCTTCGCAGCCGTGTCGTCGACCGTGCCGACCTTGCCGCCGAACACGGGACAGGCCACGACGGTCGCGAACTTCATGCCGGGCAGCATCGCGTCGATCCCATACACCGCCTTGCCATTGACCTTGTCCGGCGTATCGAAACGCTTCAGCGGCTGACCGACATAGACGAATTGGCTCGGGTCCTTGAGCGGCACGTCCTTCGGCGGCGGCTGGCTGCTCGCGGCCAGCGCGAGCTCGCCATAGGACAGGCTTCGCCCGCTCTCGGTGTGGATCACCTTGCTCTTCGAAGCGGTGCAGCTCGCCGGCTCGACCTGCCATTGCTGCGCGGCGGCTGCTATCAGCATGGCCCGCGCATTTGCACCGGCGGCCCGCAACGGCTTCCAGAACGCGCGGATGGAATTGGAGTTGCCGGTGACCTGCAATCCGAAAGTCGGGTTGCCGTAGAGCTTGTCGTTCGGCGGCGCGTGCTCGAGGCTCACCTGGGTCAGGTCGGCGTCGAGCTCTTCCGCCAGGATCATCGCGATTGCGGTGTAGACGCCCTGCCCCATCTCGACCTGCGGCATCACCAGGATGGTCCTGCCGGACTCCTCGATCCGGATGAAGGCGTTGGGCGCAAACTTGCCGTCGGTCGAATCGGGCGGCTGCACCGGCTCGTTGGACGCACGGACCGGCAGATGGAAGGCGATCAGGAAAGCGCCGGCGAGGCCGCCGCCCAGAAGGCTGCGACGGGAGACCTCGGGAGTTTTGGCAAGAACGTTCATGGCGCGCTCCCTTCATGACTGGCGTCCGTTCGCGGCCTGCTTGATGGCGGCGCGAATGCGCACATAGGTGCCGCAGCGGCAGATGTTGCCGGCCATCGCCGCGTCGATGTCGGCATCGTCGGGGTGCGGGGTCGCCGCCAGGAGCGCGGCCGCCGCCATGATCTGGCCCGACTGGCAATAGCCGCACTGGACCACCTCGAGATCGAGCCAGGCCTTCTGCGCCCTTGCGCCGGCCGGCGTCGCACCGATGCCCTCGATCGTGGTGATCTCGCGGTTGCCTACGGCACCGACCGACAGCACGCAGGAGCGCACGGCCTTGCCGTCAATATGCACGGTGCAGGCACCGCATTGCGCGATCCCGCACCCAAATTTCGTGCCGGTCATCCCGAGCACATCGCGCAGGACCCACAGCAGCGGCATGTCCGGCGGCGCGTCGAATGTCTCAAGCTTTCCGTTGATCGTGAGAGTGGCCATGTTTTATCACTTTCTGCCCGCGCGCCGACCGGCAATCTAGGACCCGCTCGGCGGCGCGCCTATAGCCTCCGCCAACGCGCAGACGAGCCATGCGATATGACATGTCGGTCGTCATAGAAAGGCACCACCCCGGCGCCTGGAGGCACGGCTCCGCACGTTCGGCTGGCGGGATGATCCTCAAATCATCCGCCGTGTGCAATCCGCCATACGGGCGGTTTTGCCAAAACGAACGAACGTCCTAGCGGTCGTTTACGGCTGAATCGCGCCGGTGCACAAATCCGTGATCTCGGCTCACGGCAGCCGCGACAGCGCGGACAGCAGATGGTCGCGGGCGATCTCGTAGGGAAAATCGCTGCGGTTGGCGAGCAGGACCACGCCGACCCTGTGCGCCGGCACAAATCCGATATAGGCCGAAGCGTTGTTGAGACCGCCGGGCTTGTCGACAATGGTGATGCTGTCCACATGCACGGTTTCCCAGGCCATCGCCTGCCCGAATTTCGGACTGATGCGGATCATCTCACGCTGGGTCATTTCCAGCGCCTCACGCAACTGCGGGTCGGCCGCACCGCCACCGAAGCAGACATTTAGGAAGATGGCGAGATCGCGCGCCGAGGAGAACATCTGCTCGGTGCCGGCGAAATCATAATAGCTGTGCTGGCTGCCCGGCATGCCAATCGGCGTGCCGTCGTAGAGATAGCCTTGCACCACGCGTTGCATCACGTCCGGAGGGAGGATCGACCGACCGTTTGGCCCAGGTTCGGGAAGCAGCGTCGCCGTCATGCCGAGCGGCTTCAGAACATGGCTTTCGATCAGCTCTCGAACCGGAATCCCGTAGCGCCGCTCGAGCGCGAGCTGCAGCAGCACGTAGCCGGCATGCGAATAGATGCGCTGCTTGCCGGGCTGCTCCTCTGCCTGTGGAGTCCAGGCGTTGAGGACGTCGATGAACTCGGCAAGCGAGTATGATTTGCCGGGCCATGGCGGGTGATCGGTCGGCAGCAGGAGGCCGGACGTGTGGCTCGCGAGCTGCCCGAGCGTGACGCTGCGAATATAGTCGCCCTGCAACTCCGTGACGTATTTGCTGACGGGATCGTCCAGCCTCACCTCGCCGCGGATCGTTCCGAGCGCGAGCAGCGTCGCATCGAACACCTTGCGGACGGACGCCAGATCGAACAGCGAGTCCGAGGTGATCTTGCGCTTGTCCGACCGGCTCGCGAGGCCGTAGTTGAAGAACCAGGTGTGGCCCGCGACGGAGACGGCCGATGCGAGTCCGCCCGCATCATTCTCGACCGCAACGGGAGCAATGTCGTCCGCAACGATGTCGCGCACCTTGGCGGCCATGTCGGGATCCGTCACGGCGGCTCGCGGAAGGCCGAACAGGACTGCGATCAGAAGGACAAGACCTGCGGCCGCCGTGATGCAACAGCGACATCTCATCGCGATGATTGCCATCGGACCCACGGCACACTCATTCGTCCATGCGCAGGGTTTCGATGGACGTCATCCTCACCCCTCGCCCTCCCCGCTTCCTCGCTACTTGCGGTGTTCAGCCGACACGCTCCGCGCAACCCTTGTAATCTACCACGGCTTGATCGACTTAGGGATCACATGTGCGGGGCCATGGAACGGCAAACGACCCCGGCCTGCTCGATTGCGGCAGCAAACCGTTGCCGGTCACGTCAACCGAGACAGCGCGGAGCCAGACAGGAGAGAAACATGTCGACAGCCGCAGCCTTGCCGCCACAGCAGCAGGCGGTCATGCAGAACGCCGTCCGCTACCTGGTTCAGAATTACAGCCCCAAGGGCAACAAGGTCGGCTGGCTGATGATGGCTTCGATCCTGGTCGAGGCCTGGGACCTCTACTCCATCGCCTTCGTCCTGATCTTCATCCGCGACCAGTACAACCCTGATCCGTTCCTGCTCGGGCTCGCGGCCGCGGGAACGCAGGGCGGCGCCCTGATCGGGGCGCTGATCGGCGGCTGGCTCTCCGACAAGATCGGCCGCCGCGTGATGTTCCTGGTGACGATGATCATGTTCATCGTGCTGGCGCTGGCGCAGGCCTTCGTGCCCGACGTGACCTGGCTCGTCGTGATCCGCTTCCTGCTCGGCATGCCGCTCGGCAGCGACATCTCGACCGGCTACACCTACATCATGGAATCCATGGCCAGGGGCGACCGCGAGGTGATGGGCAACCGCTGGCAGTTCATGTTCGCGATCGGCGAGGTGCTGACGCTCGCGGTCATCGCGATCTTCCTGATCGCCAATCTCGATCACGAGATCGTCTGGCGCGTCACGCTCGGCCTCGGCGCCCTGCCCGCGCTGATCATCCTGATCATGCGTCACGACGTGCCGGAGACAGCGGTGTGGCTGGTGCAGCAGGGCCGCTTCCGCGAAGCCAAGGAGGTCGCGCGGCAGATGTACAACGATCGGCTCGACATGCTGCCGGATCAGGACGTGACCCCGCCAAAGCCGCGCACCGCCGCCTTCCTTGCCGATCTGCGCCAGGATCCGATCCGGTGGCACGCGACGCTCTATGGCTGGATCGCCTGCTTCGCCCAGGCGAGCGAGTTCTCGACCTTCGCCTTCTATCTCCCGGTGCTGTTTACCATGGTCGGGGTGTCGAGCACGCTCGGCAACAATCTCGTCACCATGGTGCTGTTCTGCTTTGCCGCGATCTCGGGCTGGGTCGGGCCACAGCTCACGCCGAAGATCGGCCATCGCGGCATCGGCATTGCCGGCTTTGCGATCGTGCTGGTGTCGCTCCTGATCGCGGCCGCCGCGCTCTACACCGACCACAAATACATCCTGCCATTCGCGGCCGCCGGCATGTTGTGGGGCCATTATTGGGACGCATCGAACTGCATGACGATTCCGACCATGGTGGCGCGGCCGCGCTATCGCGGCACGGCCAGCGGCTTCGCCTACATGTTCGTGAAGCTGCCGTCGTTCCTGGCGATCTTCCTGTTCCCGTCGCTGTTC
>NZ_JAFAVV010000288.1 GCF_019242285.1 Bradyrhizobium sp. | reverse complement strand
GCGACCGCGAGAAGCATCTGCAGCGGCGCAACGGCGAGCTCGACCGCGAGATCGATCGCCTGATCACGAACATTGCGAAGGGCGCGGATTTCGACACATACAACCCGAAGGTCAATGAGCTCGCGGCCGAACGGAAGCGCGTCAAGGCCGAGCTCGCACAGATCGCGGCCGCTTCCGAGATCGTAACCGTCCACCCGGCGGCGATCGAGCGTTATCTCGCCGACATCAGGCGCCTGGCCGAGGTCGCCGCAGAGGCTGCGAACTCGACGAGCCCGAGCTCGTCGCAACGCTGCGCCAGCTGGTCCAAGCCGTCGTCGTTCATGCGCCGCCGGGGACCGACGAGCTCGCAATCGAGATCAAGGCATCCGTGTCGGAATTGACGTTGCCGGGACCGTTGCTGAAACGTTCGAGTGGGGGGTGAGCGGTGGTAGCGGGGGAGGGACTCGAACCCCCGACCCCAGGATTATGATTCCCGTGCTCTAACCAGCTGAGCTACCCCGCCACGGCGTCCGGCGCGGATTTCGCGGGCGGCGATCGGCCGCTTCGCGCGCGAACGGGCGGCATATAAGGAACACTGCCGACCGCTGTCAAGCAAACCGCACCGCCAAGGGAGCGCTGAGGAGCGCCGAGGGCCGCCAAGCCAAATCGCTGATGCGCCAAGGCTTATTTCGCTCGACGCTTCGTTCCTTCGAACTATTTCGGCTGCACGTTCGGGTTGCCGCCGGGGCTGCCGGGCGGCGGGATCACCGGCGTGGTGCCGGTGTTCGGGGCCGGCGCGCGCATCTCCGGATCGATATTGCTTGGCGGGCACAGCACGCCGTTGGACCTGGCGAGCTTGTCGCCAAGCGGCTCGTTCGACCGGCCGACCGTCGAGCCCTCCGGTGCTACGGTGCTGCCGTTTGGCGAGGCCGGCGCGCAATCGGTGGGGCTTTGCGCCGGCGGCGGCGCGGTCTGCTGCGGCGGGGTTGCCGGCGCCGGCGGCGATTGTGCCAGGGCCGCGTCGAAGCCAAGGCCGGAACCGACCGCGAGCACGCAGGATATCAGAAGCGCATGTTTGATCCGCATGCAGCGAGAACGAAATATCCGGGCGCTTGTTCCTGCAAATGAATCAGGTTTTTCGGTAACGGATCAGCGAGAAATGTCCCATCGGCGGCATCGGCCTGCGCTCGGCGAGGCTGACGCCGCCATGCCGCGCGGCCCATTTGACCAGCCGCTCCCAGGGAAATTCAGGCCGCCAGCCGAGCCGCCGTGCCACCGGCGCGAAGGCCAGTTCGAACAGGCGGCGCGGACCGCGCTCGGCGCCGATATGGTTGATCAGGATCAGTTCGCCGCCCGGCTTCAGCACGCGGATGAAATCGTCGAGCGTCGCCTCGGGATCCGGCACCGCCGTGATGACATATTGTGCCACCACCGCGTCGAACGAGGCGTCCTTGAACGCCAGTTGCCTGGCATCCATCACCGCGAGCAGTTCGACATTGGCAAGGGAGAGTTCGCGCACACGCTTGCGCGCCCGGCGCAGCATCGGCTCGGAAATGTCGACGCCGCTGATCCGGGTCTTGCGCGAATAGTCCGACAGCGACAGCCCGGTGCCGACGCCGACGTCGAGAACGCGGCCGCCGATCCGGTCGGCCTCCGCGATCGTCGATTGCCGGCCATGGTCGAAAACCTTGCCGAACACGAGATCGTAGATCGGCGCCCAGCGCTCGTAGGCCTTTTCGACCCCTGCGCGGTCGATGTCCCCCGCCATTTCCTGAAAGCCTAGTCGCGCATCACCTCGGCCAGCGCCCGCGTGCCGGCCGCGCCGCTCGTCCTGCGCCCGGCCGCTGCGCGCAGAATGAAGCCGCCGCCGAGCACGCGTGCCTGTCCCTGAGCTGCGTCGTAGAACACGCAGGCCTGCCCCGGCGACACCCCCTCCTCGCCCGCAACCAGCTCGACCTCGTAATTGCCGTTCGCACCGCGCAGCCAGGCCGGCTGCGGCGCGCGGGTCGAGCGCACCCGAACGAACACCTCGATTCCGTCGCGCACGGCACGATCCAGTTCGCCGTCGCCGATCCAGTTGACGTCACGCAGCACGATGCGGTCCATGCGCAGGGCCTCGCGCGGGCCGACCACGACACGGCGGCTCGCCGCATCGAGCCGCACCACATAGAGCGGCGAGCCGGATGCAATGCCGAGCCCGCGGCGCTGGCCCACGGTGAAATGCGCGATCCCGTGGTGGCGGCCGAGCGCACGGCCATCGGTGTCGACGATGTCGCCGGGCTCCATGGCGTTCGGTTTCAGCCGGCCGATGATGTCGGTGTAGCGGCCGGTCGGCACGAAGCAGATGTCCTGGCTGTCGTGCTTGTCGGCAACCGTCAGGCCGAAGCGCCGCGCCAGCTCGCGCACCTGCGGCTTGGCCATGTCGCCGAGCGGAAAGCGCAGATAGTCGAGCTGCTCGCGGGTGGTCGCGAACAGGAAGTAACTCTGGTCGCGGTCGGCATCGGCGGCGCAGAGCAGCGCGCGCCCGCCGCCGGCGAGCCTGCGCGAGGCGACGTAGTGACCGGTGGCGAGAACCTGCGCACCGAGTTCGCGCGCGGTCTGCAGCAGGTCGCGAAACTTGATCGCGCGATTGCATTCGATGCAAGGCACCGGCGTCTCGCCGGACGCGTAGCTCTCGGCGAAGGTGTCGATGACCGACTCGCGGAAACGATCCTCATAGTCCAGCACGTAATGCGGAATGCCGATACGCTCGGCGACGTTGCGCGCGTCGTGAATGTCCTGGCCGGCGCAGCAGGCGCCCTTGCGGTGAGTGGCTGCGCCATGATCGTAGAGCTGCAGCGTGATGCCCACGACGTCGTAGCCCTGCGCCTTCAACAGCGCGGCCGTGGTCGACGAATCGACGCCGCCCGACATGGCGACAACGACCCTGGTATCCTCGGGGCGGCCTTCGAGATCGAGACTGTTGATCATGGTGTCAGGTCATTGATGCGTCGACGCCGTCGAACGCTCGGAGGCCGGATTGCGATCGGGGCCGTTGGTTTGGCGAACCTTTCTTTAATATAGGCCGCATCTTCCGCAGGCAATCAGGCGCGACCTGCTTTTGCCCGTGCCGATCGGCAAAACTTGCCGCCTCGGCAGAAAAAGGCGTGGCCAGGGAACGCCGGTGCGCCCGGACCCTCCGTCAAGCCATTGAAAGATATCTACTATTTTCGAGACCAGGGCTGGCCCGGTCCTTGCTGACCCCTTCTCACGAGTTGATTGCGAGAGGCTGCCCGTGTTGAGCGTGACATCTGATTTTGCTGCAAGCGCGTCCTATTCCGGCGCGCAGCCCAAGCCTGTTCCAGCTGCCCCCTCGCAGCCCGGCCTGGATTTTGCCGCGCTGGTCGACAGCAAGACGCCGGCCGATCTCGTCGGCGCGCTGCCCCCGGAACCGTCTACGCCTCCACCGCCCACATCCAACGACGCGCCGGCGGCGGCAAAGAGCAACCCGCCTGCAGATTCCGGCATCAGTGCCGCTCCGCCTCCCGCTTCCAGCGCGTCCGACGATGCACCCGCGAGCAACTCGCAGCCGACGGATGCGAGCCCGGTCGTCGGCAAACGTTCCGACAAAGCCGACGTCGCACCACCAGGCAGCAAGAAGACGACCACGTCGAAAGGTGAAACCGGCAAGTCCGCCGAGAAGACTTCCGACCCTCCGACCGCGACCGATCAATCCCCTGCAACACCGAAAGATGGCGCCGCCGAGCCGGTGCAGAGCGTCGTCGCAACCTTGATCGCGGCGGGCACGGCGCCAGGCGATGCGCCCGCGACCGCGAGCGCCGCGTCGGAAGACGGCACCGCGCCGCTCGCCATCGCCGCAAAGGCGATTGCGGCCGTGACCTCCGCCACGTCGGCAACAGCACTGACCGTCACAGGGGCATCTGCCCTGCCTGGCGCCATGACGGCCCAGGCCGGAGACAAGACCCAGGCCGGGAAAGCGACCGGACAGGCGGCGCCCGAGGCTCCCGCCGACAAATCAGCCGTCGCTTCAAGCGGCCCGGCGGCGTCGGACGCTGCCCTGCTGGCGACGGTCGCCGGTGCCACGACTTCGACGAGCGCGAAGGCCGCCACGGGGGTCAAAGGTCAGACCGCCTCCCAAGGCAAGACGGCAACGGGTTCGGCAGCCGGCGGCAAGCCGCAGCCAGCGACCGCACCGACCGGCACGACTCCCGCCGATTCGAACGGCACCGTTCCCGCGCCACAACCGATCGGCGCAGCCAAGGACGATGCCGGCAATCCGCAAGGCCAGCCCGGCAAGGCGGACGGCGGCCTCGCCGCGCCGGCGCCGGCCGCCTCCCAAACCGGCGACAAAGCGACGCTTGCTGCCAACGCTGCCGCGCCGCAGATCGACCCGAACGCACCGTTCGCCGCCGCCTTGCCGCCGCAGCCCGCCACGCCCACATCGGCTATCTCCACGCAAAACCTGACCGCGGCGCCGGCGACCGGCGGCCCGGTGCCGATCAGCGGGCTCGCGGTCGAGATCGCGGCCTCGGTTCGCGGTGGCAAGACCAGCTTCGACGTCCGGCTCGACCCGGCCGATCTCGGCCGCATCGACGTCCGCATCGACGTCGACCGCAACGGTCAGGTGACCTCGCATCTGACGGTGGAGAAGCCGGAAACGCTGCAGATGCTGCGGCAGGACGCCCCGCAATTGCAGCAGGCCCTGAACGATGCCGGCTTGAAGACCGGCAGCGGCGGTCTGCAGTTCAGCCTGCGCGATCAGTCCTCCTCGGGCCAGGACAACGGCGGCAACAACCAGTCCGGCCACAACGCCCAGCGGCTCGTCGTCACCGACGAGGAAGCGAGCCCCGCGGCGCTTGCCGGGCGATCCTATGGCCGCACGCTCGGCGCGAGCGGCGGCGTCGATATCAGCGTGTAGAGGAGTAAGGAGAGCAGCATGGCAAGCAGTGGCGCAGTGATGGCGAGCCCGATCGTATCGGGCACCACGCCCCAATCCACGTCGGGGTCGACGGCATCGTCGGCCAACGCGATGGCCAACCAGCAGATCGCGGGCAACTTCCAGACCTTCCTTCAATTGCTGACGACGCAATTGCAGAACCAGAATCCCCTCGATCCGCTGGATACCAACCAGTTCACCCAGCAACTCGTCCAATTCGCCGGAGTCCAGGAGCAGATCAACACCAACGATTCGCTCACCACGCTGGTCAAAATGCAGCAGACCGCGCAGGCGACCCAGGCGCTCGAATTCGTCGGCAAGACCGCGATCGTGAGCGGCAACACCACCGCGATGTCGAACTCCAAGGCGACCTGGGAGCTCAACGTGCCGCAGACCTCCACGATCAATATCAGCATCGCCAACAGCTCGGGGCAGACCGTGTTCACGGGCCAGTATTCGGCGAATGCCGGCGACAACCAGCCCTTCAGCTGGAACGGCGTGGGCAATGACGGCACGCAATGGCCCGACGGGAGCTACACGTTGACCGCGACCGCGCAGGACTCGACCGGCAACTCGGTTGCGATCTCGACGCTGGTCGGAGGCACCGTGAGCGCGGTCGATCTCACCCAATCGCCGCCGCTGCTCACGATCAACGGCCAGAGCTACACCATCAGCCAGGTCAAGGCGATCGGCGCCGGTTCCTCCTGACCCCTTCTCCCCTTGGCGCAGCTTCGGCGCGCTCAATTATTAATGGAAAGTTAAGAGATAGGGTCTGAAACTGCCCAACCCGGCGCCGCGAGGTGCCGGGGTCGGCGCATTGGAAAGGGAATTGTATTGCCGCCTTGGGCTTAGCCAAATTTTAAGTCGCAAAGCGTAGGTTGGTACCGTGAGTTCAGTGGTTAAGAGTTTGTGAGTACGCCATGACAGAACCCCATCGCCCGAGGGTGAAATACGTCATCGGGCCCGACGGCAGCCCGCTCACCATTGCGGACCTGCCGGCGCCCGGGACCAAGAGGTGGGTCATTCGCCGCAAGGCCGAAGTGGTTGCCGCTGTTCGCGGCGGTCTATTGTCCCTGGAAGAAGCCTGCAGCCGTTACACGCTGACCGTGGACGAATTCCTCTCCTGGCAGTTCTCGATCGATCAGCACGGCCTGGCCGGCCTGCGCACCACCCGCATCCAGCAATATCGCCAGTAAGCCCATTTCGGCGATCGCGCGGATCTTGCGAATCGGTCTCGCTCCACGAGGCCGATTTTTTGATGCGCGGTCGAGCACGGCTCTTAACCATCGTTAACCATATCGAAACCATCCCATAGGCAATAATTGCCCAGTTGGTTCATGGGCGTTTTGATCTCTGGGGCGATCGGTTTGCAGAGTCTGGTTGACTTTCTCAAGCGCCTCGGCGCCGCGCGTTTGATGGCGATGATCGTGGTCACGGCCGCGCTCATCGGCTTCTTCGCGTTCGTCATCATGCGGGTGACCACGCCGCAGATGACGACGCTGTTCACCGATCTGAGCCTCGAGGATTCGTCGAACATCATCAAGGACCTGGATCGCCAGGGCATTCCCTACGAGCTGCGCAATGAAGGCAGCGTGATCCTGGTGCCCAAGGACAAGGTCACACGGCTGCGCATGAAGCTCGCCGAGGGCGGCCTGCCCAAGGGCGGCGGCGTCGGCTACGAGATCTTCGACAAATCGGATGCGCTCGGTACCACGAGCTTCGTCCAGAACATCAACCATCTGCGCGCGCTGGAAGGCGAGCTCGCCCGCACCATCCAGTCGATCGACCGCATCACCGCCGCGCGCGTCCATCTGGTCCTCCCGGAGCGGCCGCTGTTCGCGCGCGAGACGCCGGAGCCGACCGCCTCGATCGTGGTGCGGGTGCGCGGCCAGCTCGAACCGAACCAGATCCGCGCCATCCGCCATCTCGTCGCCTCTTCCGTCAATGGACTGAAGCCGCAGCGGGTCTCGATCGTCGACCAAAACG
>NZ_JAFAVV010000199.1 GCF_019242285.1 Bradyrhizobium sp. | reverse complement strand
CGCTGACCCGCTCGGTGGTGCCGCGCGCCTGGCCGACGGCTTCGCTCGCCATCCGGGCGGATTCCTGCACCTGGCGGCTGATCTCGTTGACCGACGAGGTCAATTCCTCGGTCGCGGATGCCACCGACTGCACGTTGGTGCTCGCCTCCTCCGACGCGGCTGCGACCATGGTGGTCTGCTGCTGCGCGCGCTCGGCATTGTTGGTCAGCGTCTTGGCTGAGATTTCGAGCTCGCCCGACGCTCTCGAGACGGTCTCCACGATCCGGCCGACCGCGGCCTCGAAGCCGTCGGCAAGCCTGTGCATGTCGGCCTTGCGCTGCTGGGCCGCGATCTGGTCCTGCCTGGTCTTGGCTTCCGCCTCCTCACGAGCTTTCTGCTCGGCATTCTCGCGGATGAGGGTGACGGTCTTGGCGAGGTCACCGATCTCGTCGCCGCGGTCGGCACCGGGAATGGCGATGTCGAGATTGCCTGCGGCCATCTCGCCCAGCGCGCCGTTGAGCCGCGTCATCGGACGGGCGATGCCGAGGAAGGAGAACACGACCGAGCCGATCAGCGCAGCCATCACCGCGATTCCGGCAATCAGGCTGAGCCGATTGGCGCTGCCGGCCAGGGCAGCGGCCTCCTCCCTCGCCAGTTCCACGTTCTTCAGCGAGAACGGCACGGCCGCATCGATCAGGGCGCCGGCTTCGTCGACGATCTTGACGGTGTTCACGGTGACCTGTTCCTTGACCGTCTCCAGCTTCACACTTTCCGCGCTGGTCGCAAGGTACTTCGTGGCGATGGCTTCGAGCGAAGCGATCACGCCTTGAAACTCCCTGTCGTCGGCGAGGCCGCTCGCCCGCTTCAAAATGTCGTTCAACCCGGCATCGGCCCGAGCGATCGTCGGAACCAGGTCCTTCTCGCCGGTCGATCCCAAGCGCCACACCAGTGCGCGCATCAGGTTGAGCTTGGCGTCCGCCTCGAACAGCGTTTTCCGGATGGCCTCATGGTTGTCCAGCCGAGCCAGCAACGGAGAGGCCATTTCGGCCTCGAACGCCTTGCTCCATTCGCCGGCGGCCGCATTTCGCTTGTCGATCAGCGCGAAGAGCTGCTTCTGCACTTTGCCGACCTCCTCGGCTCCGGCGGTGTAGTCGGCGACGAGCGACTTCAGCTTCTGGAATCGTTCCTTGTTCTCCGGCTTCTGCGAACCTCGATAGGCGTTGTCGATATGCTCCAGTTCGGAAGCGGCGAATTTGCGCATCTGCTCGAGACATTTGTCGACTTCGGCAACCGTCCGGGCGAGCCTGATGCTCCGGGCCTGAAGCTGCACCTGCCGCAAATCGACCTCGGCTGCGAGCGCGCTTTGTGCGGTCCGCTGGTGATGATCGGCAACCGTATTGGCCTGTTCGACGCTGGCCTGGGACATGATCTGGTTGGCCAGCATGCCGATCGACAGCAGGACGCCGAAGCCGCCGGCGAGCCCGAGCTTATTGCCGATGCGATTGAGCCGGACCATGGGAGACCTTTACGTAGAATTTGGGGGTGCGACGAACGAGCCCGACGTGGGCCAGCGCGCGCGGCCTACGACGTTCGAGAGTTTCCCGATTAACGCTCATGCCAATATAGAACCCGTTAATGCTACCGGCCGTGGAACTACGTATGATTGCTCGCCGCAATGGCATGAACCTCGCGGGAGCGGCACAACGGGTAGAGACCTCCAAATGCAAGGAAGCCCCGGCCGCATGGCTGGGGCTTCCAAACGTTCGGGCCTTTCGCGTCGACGCGAATCTCAGGCAACACGCACCGACGTGAGGAATTTCGACACCTCCTGCTTGAGACGGCCGGAGTCGCCGGACAGCGCCTTCGCCGCCGTCAGCACCTGCGACGAAGCCGAGCCGGTTTCGGTGGCGCCGCGCTGCACGTCGGTGATGTTGGACGAGACCTGCTGGGTGCCGTGCGCCGCCTGCTGGACGTTGCGGGAGATTTCCTGGGTGGCCGCCCCCTGCTCTTCGACTGCGGCGGCGATCGTGGAGGAGATCTCCGAGAGCCGCTCGATGGTGCCCGAGATTTCCCTGATCGCGTTCACCGAGTCCTGCGTCGCGCCCTGGATTGAGTTGATCTGCTGGCCGATCTCGCCGGTCGCCTTCGCAGTCTGCTCGGCAAGCGCCTTCACCTCGGAGGCGACCACCGCAAAGCCGCGGCCGGCTTCACCCGCGCGCGCCGCCTCGATGGTGGCGTTGAGCGCCAAGAGATTGGTCTGGCCGGCGATGGTGTTGATCAATTCGACGACGTCGCCGATCCGGGTGGCGGCCTTCGACAATTCGCTGACCCGCTCGGTGGTGCCGCGCGCCTGGCCGACGGCTTCGCTCGCCATCCGGGCGGATTCCTGCACCTGGCGGCTGATCTCGTTGACCGACGAGGTCAATTCCTCGGTCGCGGATGCCACCGATTGTACGTTGGCGGTCGCTTCCTCGGACGCGGCGGCGACCGCGGTCGCGAGTCCCTGCGAACGCTCCGCCGTCGAAGACAGCGCGCCCGCGGACGATTCGAGCTGCGAGGAGGCCGAGGACACCGTGTTGACGATCTCGCCGATCATGGTCTCGAAATCCCGGGTGATGGCGTCGACGCGCCGGCCGCGCTCGATCTTGGCCTCGGCGTCGGCGGCAGCCGCTTCGTCCGCCGCCTTCTTGGCGATCAGCGCATCCTTGAACACCTGCAGCGCGTCGGCCATCGCACCGATCTCGGTCTTCTCGCCGCGGTGCGGGATTTCCACCGACAGATCGCCGTTGCCCAGCGCCTGCATCGGCTTCACGATCGAGGCGATGCCGCCGCTCACATCGCGCACGAGGTAGAGGCTGACGCCGGCCCCGGCGATAACGGCAATGCCGAGAATGACCGCAAGCAGCGCGAACGCCGAACCGTAGGTGTCGTCGGCATCCTTGGACGCCTTGTCGGCGCCGGTGTTGTTGAGGTCGATGCCCTTCTTCAGGATGTTGTCGGATTCGATCCCGATCTTGTTGACGGTCTTGGTGTTCAACTCGTGCGCCTCGCGCGGCACCTGCCCAACCGCCTTGCGCGACAGGGCCATTACCTGCTCGGTGCCCTTCCTGTAGTCGTCCCAGACCTTCGACCAGTCGTTGTACAGCGCGCGCTCCTCCGGCGAGGAGATCATTTGCTCGTAGGCCTGCCGGATCTTGGTATTGCTTTCGACGACGGTCGCCAGCATCTTCTCGCTGGCTTCCTTCTCCTCCGGGGTCTCGGCGAGCATGTGCTCGCGGATCACGTTGCGGTAGGTGATGACGCCGGCGCGCAGCTCGCCCAGCACGCGGACGCTCGGCAGCCAGTTGGTCGTGATTTCGACGGTGTTGGCGTTCATCGCCCGCATATTGCGGACCGCGAGCAGGCCCATGCCGGTCATCGCGACCAGCAGGAATGCGACGACCGTGACGATCTTCGCGCGGATCGAGTATTTGGCGAGCATGATGGGAATCTCTTTTCAGGCACGTGAGAACGCGGAGATAGAATGGCGCGTCCTCAGGTTGTGTTAACCGGCGCCTCCGTATGACTACGGAAGAGTAAAAAAATTGATTAGAAATGGAGCTGATCGGTCAGCGCATCAGCTTGAGCGCGTCGGCGAAGAAGTCCGGGCCGCCGAAATTGCCCGACTTGAGCGCGAGCAGCATGTCGTCCTGGCGCGCGCCGACCGTCCGCAGCACCGGCACGCCGGGCGCGATCTCCGCGCCGACCAGGAAGCCGGGGATGCCAAGCCGGTCCACCACCGCGCCGGAAGTTTCGCCGCCCGCGACCACCCATCGCCGCACGCCGGCCGCGACCAGGCCCTCGGCGATGTCGGCCATGGCCTGCTCGATGGCATGGCCGGCGGCCTCGCGGCCGTGGCGTGCCTGGACGGCTGCAACCTGGTCCGCCGTCGCGCTCGATGCGATCAGCAGCGGCCCGGAGCCGAGCCGCTCGCGCGCCCAGGCCAGCGCGCGGCGCCCCTCCTCTTTGCCCTCCACGACGTGGTCGGGATCGAGATGCAGCACCGGCATGATCTCCTTTGCCTTGGCGATCTGCCCGAGCGTCGCCTGCGAACAGCTTCCGGCGAGACAGGCTGCCGGGCCGCCGATCGGCTCCCACGCGGCAACCTCCGCAGCCTTCCTGCCGCCGGCCGTGAGTGCGCGCGCGAGCCCCAGCCCGATGCCCGAGGCGCCGACCGAGACGCGATGGCCCACCGCGACCTCGCCGATGGTTTCGAGATCCGCATCGAACACCGCGTCGATGATGGCGGCGCCGACGCCCTGGTTTGCAAGATCGCCAAGCCTGGCGCGGACGGCCGCCGGGCCGCGCGTCACGTCGGCGAGCGGCACGAGCCCGGCCTTGGTGCGGCTCTGGCGCGTCAGCACCCGCACCAGGTTGGAATCGTGCATCGGGTTCAGCGGATGGTCCTTCAGCGGGCTTTCGTTCAGCGGCACCGACCCCACGAACAGATTGCCCTGGTACACGGTGCGGCCGGTCTCCGGGAACGCCGGCGTCACCAGCACGACCTTGTCGCCGGAGTCCGCGCGCAGCGCGTCCATGACCGGGCCGATATTGCCCTTGTCGGTGGAATCGAAGGTCGAGCAGATCTTGAACAGCACATGGTCGGCGCCGCGCCCGCGCAGCCATTTCTCCGCCGCGCGCGAGCGGCTGACGGCAAGCTCCGCCTCGATCGAGCGGCTCTTCAGCGACACCACGACCGCATCGACCTCGGGCAGCGCGAGATCGTCCGAGGGCACGCCGATGGTCTGCACGGTGCGCAGGCCCGCGCGGGTCAGCGTGTTGGCGAGGTCGGAGGCGCCGGTATAGTCGTCGGCGATGCAGCCGAGCTTCAAGGTCATGGCTTCTGTCCCGCGTAAGGCTTGAACCAGGCCAGTCCATCGGTGGTCTTGCCGCGCGGATTGTACTCGCAGCCGACGAAACCCGAATAGCCGAGCCGGTCGAGCTCATCGAACAGAAACGGATAGTTCAATTCCTCGCCGTCGGGCTCGTGGCGCGAGGGGATGCTCGCGATCTGGATGTGGCCGATGATCGACAGCATCTCGTGCAACCGCATGGTGACGTCGCCATGGATGATCTGGCAGTGATAGATGTCGAACTGAAGTTTCAGGTTCGCAATCTTCAATTCCCGGATCAGGTCGCGGGCAAAGCTGAAATCATTGAGGAAGTAGCCCGGCACGTTGCGCGGATTGATCGGCTCGATCACGACGTCCAGACCATGGGGCGCGAAGAACTCGGCCGCCCACGCGACCGATTTGTAGAACGCCTCTACCGCCTTTGCATCGCTGCGCTCGGCGATCCCCGCCATCAGATGTACGCGCTTGACCCCGGTCGCCTGAGCATAGGGCAGCGCGGTGTCGAGGCTGCGCCTGAGGTCGTCGAACCGCGCCGGCAGCGCCGCAAAGCCCTTCTCGCCGGCCGCCCAGTCGCCGGGCGGCAGGTTGAACAGCGCCTGCGTCAGGGCGTTGCGCTTCAGCCGCTCGCCGACCTCCTGCGGTGGATGATCATAGGGAAACAGGAATTCAACCGCGGTGAAGCCGGCTTTCGCCGCGGCGTCGAACCGGTCGAGGAATGGCACCTCGGTAAACATCATCGAGAGGTTGGCGGCGAAACGGGGCATCGTGCTTCTCTTTCTTATTTGACGTCGCCCGGCAACGCGGTGCCGCTGATGCGGGCATAAAGCCGCGCCACCGAGGCATCGTCGTCACGGCCCATGCCGGCGGCAGCCGCTGCCAGGAACATCTGCAGCGCGGCTGCGGCGACCGGCACCGGGAAGCGCGCGGTCCGAGCCATGTCCTGGACGATGCCGAGGTCCTTCACAAAGATCTCGACCGCGCTGCGCGGAGCATAGTCGCCGTCGAGCACATGCGGCATGCGGTTCTCGAACATCCAGGAATTGCCGGCGGAGGCGGTAATCACCTCATAGACCTTGCGGAGGTCGAGGCCTTGCCGTGCGGCAAAGGTGATCGCCTCGGAGGCTGCGGCAATATGCACGCCGGCAAGGAGCTGGTTGACCATCTTGAAGGCGGCGCCCTGCCCCGGCGCATCGCCGAGTTCATAGAGTTTCGCTGCCATGGCATCGAGCGCCGGTCGCGCCTTCGCAAACGCCGCAGCGCTGCCGGAGGCGAGGATGGTGAGCTCTCCCTGCGCGGCGCGTTGCGCGCCGCCGGAGATCGGCGCATCCAGATAATGCCGGCCAGTTGCCTCCAACCTCCCGGCGAGCGTGCGCGCCACGTCGGGGTCCATCGTCGCCGAGGAGACGAACACCGCATCCTGCGGCAACGTCTCGGCGACGCCATCCTTGCCGAACAGGATCGCCTCGGTCTGCGCGCCGTTGAGGACCACGCTGACCGCGATCTCGGCGGACTTGGCCGCTTCGGCCGGCGTCGACGCGCCCTTGCCGCCGTCCTTCTCGAAGCGCGCGACGCTGTCGGCGACCACGTCGCAGCCGGTCACTGCGAGGCCGGCGCGCCTGAGCGAGGTCGCCATGCCAAAACCCATCGAGCCGAGCCCGATCACGGCGACGCGCGGTTTTCCGGAGTCAGGCATGCAGCGCTTCCTCTGCGTTTCCTCTTCTTGGCGCTCTGCGTATCACGCCTTGGCCGGACTGCCAAAGCATGAGACAAGGTCGAAAAGGGATGCCGCCATGAGCGAAGCAAGGATCCGCGAGGATGTCTGCCGGTTCGGCCGCTCGCTGTTCGAGCGCGGGCTGACGCCGGGCTCGTCCGGCAATATCAGCGTCAGGCTCGACGATGGCGGCTTCCTGGTGACGCCGACCAATGCCTCGCTCGGCTTCCTCGATCCGGCGCGATTGTCGCATCTCGCGCCCGACGGCCGGCTTGTCTCTGGCGATGCGCCGACCAAGGAGGTTCCGCTGCACGGCGCGCTCTACCAGACCCGCCGCGCGGCGGGCGCCGTGGTGCATCTGCATTCCACCCATTCGGTCGCGCTCTCGATGCTGCCGGAGATCGATCCGCGCGCGGCGCTGCCGCCGCTCACGGCCTACTACCTGATGAAATGCGGCGCGACCGCGCTCGTACCTTACTACCGGCCCGGCGACCCGGCCGTCGCCGACGCGATCAAGGGACTGGCCGGAACATATTCCTCGGTGCTGCTCGCCAATCACGGACCCGTCGTGGCCGGCGACACGCTGGAGGCCGCCGTGTTCGCGATGGAGGAGCTGGAGGAAACGGCAAAGCTCTATCTGCTGCTGCGCGGGCTCAACCCGCGCTGTCTCTCGCCGGAGCAGATCGCGGATCTGTCAAAGGTATTTGGGCTGAAGCTAGGGGACCGCATGCCTAATAAATAGGCATCACGTCCGCCAAGTATGCAAATGCGCAGGGTGGGCTCAGCGGCCCCTTGCACAGCAGCGATCGCGCAAAGAAAGAAGCTCGCCCACGATTTTGAGCGACGTTGCCGATGGATGGTGGGCACGGCGCTTCGCGCCTTAGCCCACTCTGCGGTCTCGCCCCCTTGGCATATCCGTTGCAGATGTTTGACCGGATCGGACGCTCCGGCAGCGTCCTCGGCACAACCCACGAATGGACCAACGGATGGCAGCGGGATCAGCGCTGGAACTGGTGCAGGTGACCAAGACCTATGGTCGTGTCACCGCCGTCGACGCGATCGATCTGAAGATTCCGGCCGGCGCCTATTGCTGCCTGCTCGGCCCGTCGGGCTGCGGCAAGACCTCGACCTTGCGCATGATAGCGGGCCATGAATCCGTGAGTTCCGGCGACATCATCGTCGGCGCCCGGAACGTCACCGAGCTCGCGCCGGCCGCACGCGGCACGGCGATGATGTTCCAGTCCTATGCCTTATTCCCGCATCTCTCGGTGCTCGACAACGTCGCTTTCGCGCTGAAGATGAAGGGCGTCGCCAAGACGGAACGCCATGCCGAGGCGCGAAAGCTGCTCGAGCTGGTTGACATGCAGGACTACGGCGCGCGACTTCCGGCGCAGCTTTCGGGCGGCCAGCAGCAGCGCGTGGCGCTGGCGCGCGCGCTGATCACCTCGCCGCAGATCCTGCTGCTCGACGAGCCCTTGTCGGCGCTGGACCCCTTCCTTCGGCTGCGCATGCGCGCCGAGCTGAAGCGGCTGCAGCGCGAGCTTGGGCTGACCTTCATCCATGTCACCCACGGCCAGGACGAGGCGATGGCGCTGGCCGACATCGTGGTGCTGATGAACAGCGGACGGATCGAGCAGCAGGGCTCGCCGCGCGACATCTTCAATCACCCGCGCACGGAATTCGTCGCGAGATTCATCGGCGGCCACAACGTCGTCGCCGTCGGCGACGAGACCTTCGCCGTCCGTGTCGATCGCCTTGCCGTAACACGTCCGCAGGACGCCATTGACGGTCCCGCGATCGCGGGCACCATCAACGAAATCGAATATCAGGGCACCTATGTGCTGGTCGCGATCACCGTCGATGACGGCACCGAGATCTCGGCTCAGCTCTCCGAAGAAGAGTTCGACGCCGCGAGCTTTGGCGTCGGCGAGCGCGTCACAGCCAGCTTCGATCCGGCGCGCGCCAGCCGGCTTTCGTCCCGCAATCCCGCAACCGTCACGTCGCCCGAACTGGTGGCCTGATCTCAATCCATGGAGCCGACCATGACCGACAAATCGAAGATGCACCAAGCAATCAACCGCCGCACGCTCTTGAAGGGGGCCGCTCTTGCCGCCGGCGCCGGCGCGGTCACGGGATTCCCCGCGGTTCATTCCGCCGAGCCGAAGGTGCTGCGCTATCTCGGCACGGCGGTGAACGAGGGCGACGAGATTTCCAAGAAGTGCCTCGCCGACACCGGCATCAAGATCGAGTACATCACCGCGACCACCGACGACGTGACCAAGCGCGTCATCACCCAGCCGAATTCCTTCGACGTGCTGGATACCGAATATTTCTCGCTGAAGAAGCTCGTGCCGTCCGGCAATATTTTTGCCCTCGACGCCAAGAGGATCAAGGAATTCGACAACATCACGCCCGTGTTCACCAAGGGCGAACTGCCGAACGGCAAGAAGATCGGCGGCCAGGGCACCGCGCCCTGGAAGGTGCTCTATCTCGACGGCGCCAATTCCAAGACGTTCTCGGCAACGCCGACCGAATACATCACGTTGATCCCGACCGTCTACAATGCCGATACGCTCGGCATCCGTCCCGACCTGATCAAGCGGCCGATCGGCTCATGGGCCGAGCTGCTCAACGCCGAGTTCAAGGGCAAAGCCTCGATCCTCAACATCCCCTCCATCGGCATCATGGACGCCGCGATGGTCGTCGAGGCGACCGGCCAGCATCAATATGCCGACAAGGGCAACATGACCAAGCCCGAGATCGACCTGACGATGAAAGTGCTGACCGAAGCCAAGAAGGCGGGCCAGTTCCGCGCGTTCTGGAAGGACTTCAACGAGTCGGTCAACCTGATGGCCTCCGGCGAGACCGTGATCCAGTCGATGTGGTCACCCGCAGTGACCAAAGTGCGCTCGATGGGCATCCCCTGCATCTTCCAACCGCTCAAGGAAGGCTATCGCTCCTGGGCGTCCGGCTTCTGCGTCTCGAAGGCGCTCTCGGGCAGCCCGAAGCTCGATTGGGCCTATGAATTCGTGAACTGGTATCTCTCGGGCTGGGCCGGCGCCTACCTCAACCGCCAGGGCTACTATTCCGCCGTGCTCTCCACCGCCAAGGCCAACATGACCGCCGACGAATGGGCCTACTGGATGGAGGGCAAGCCGGCCGCGAGCGACATCAAGGCGCCGGACGGCACGCTGATGGAGAAAGCCGGCGCGGTGCGCGACGGCGGCTCCTATGAGGATCGCATGGGCGCGGTGGTGTGCTGGAACGCGGTCATGGACGAGAACGACTACATGGTCCGCAAGTGGAACGAGTTCATCGCCGCCTGATCTCATTCATCGCTTGCCGCGCTTTCCGGCGCGGCAGGCTCAATTGCCGGAAATTCGTCTCCGATGAAACAGCAACGCAAATCCATCGCATGGCTGCAGGCCGGGCCGATGATGCTGGTGTTTGCGCTGTTCTTCCTGCTGCCGCTCGTCCTTGTCATCATCGTCAGCGCCTGGGACTACAATGAATACGAGATGATCCCGGCTTTCAGCCTGCGCGGCTATACCGACACGTTCGAGGGCTGCATCGCCGGTCTGCCCGATCTCTGCACCATCCTGAAGACCTATCTGAATACGCTGAAGCTGTGTTTTCTCACCTGGGGCCTGACGCTCCTGATCGGCTTCACGATCGCCTATTTCCTGGCCTTTCACATCCGCACGAAAACTTGGCAGATCGTCCTCTCCCTGCTCTGCACCATTCCGTTCTGGACCTCGAACGTGATCCGGATGATCGCCTGGATTCCGCTGCTCGGCCGCAACGGGCTGGTGAACCAGGGCCTGGTCGGCGTGGGCGTGGTGCAGCAGCCGGTGGAGTGGCTGCTGTTCTCGGAATTCTCCGTCGTGCTGGCGCTGGTGCACCTGTTCACCTTCTTCATGGTGGTGCCGATCTTCAATTCGATGATCCGCATCGACAAGCGGCTGATCGAGGCCGCCTATGACGCCGGCGCGAGCGGCTGGCAGACGCTGACCAACATCGTCATTCCGCTGTCGAAACCCGGCATC
>NZ_JAFAVV010000156.1 GCF_019242285.1 Bradyrhizobium sp. | reverse complement strand
CGCTGATGGGCGATGTCCTGCAGCAGCGCGCGGATGCGCACCTCGTTGTCGGAATAGGCGCGTTCCAGCGCCGCCACCTCGTTGGCGACCAGGGTTTCCAGTTCGCCGGCGCGCGCGATCGCACGCTCGACGCCGTCACCCATCGCGGCGACCTCGCGGCGGATGGCCTGGCCGATCGTGACCATCGAGTCACTCGCCGAACCCTCGGGCTCGGAGAAGCGGATCGCGACCTGCGCCATCGATTGCGCGATCATCCGCAGTTCCTGACCGCGCCAGGCTAGGCTTGCCAGGAAATAGAACAGCAGGACCGGCGCGAAGAACAGCGCGGCGAGCCCGGCCAGCGCCAGCACGCCTGCGGCGCCCTGTCCGAGCGCCGCCTGCAGCGAGGACAGGAAGCTGACGGTCAGGAGCGTGCAGCCGACGATCCAGACGCCGGCGAAAATCGTGGCGAGGGTGTAGATGTTTCGAGCCGGACGCCCACTCTGGATCGCCTGCAGTATCTGGCCGATGGTCTCGCGATCGTCGTTGGCGGGCCGGCGAGCCACCAGCGGCGGTTCGTCCATTGCCGAATCGAACATTGAGGAGCGATCGAGGCTCGGGCCAAAGTTCGGTTCCCCGAGGGGAGAAGCCGGCGGCGGCGAGGGTGGCTCGTTGCGTGCGGAGGAGCTCGGGCCCGTATCCTTGGTTGCGTCGATGTTCAAGGCTTCCTGAATGGCGGAAAGCGCCACTTCAGTGGGGTCTTTCACCTTCTTTGGATTGTTCGCCATGTTCAGTCTGAGCCCTCTCCTACGCATTCCGGCGAAGCCTGCGAGCGCCCCCTCGCAAGCCCTGAAACCGAAAATTGCTGCCGCTATGGCACCTCACGCGCGGCCCAACGGCCGGCTGCCCACTTCCATCCGTCGGCCATCCTATTGGCTGCATGTCCTGAATGAAATGGCTCCGATTAATACAATCTTAATCATCGTTAACAGAACTCGCGGGTAAGGGCCTTAAAACTCTTGCCAATTCTCGTGCCTCGCACCAGTTGCGACGGCATTTCGTCAAAAAATGGGCTAAACTACGGCATTCGCCGCGAAACCGGCCGTTAACCCCCGCATGATTGGTTGTAGGCTACCTCGCCCAGACCTTCCCAAAAGGTGGGGATATTCGGATCAGCGAGATGTCGTTTCACCCGGAATGGATCGACTGGATGCCGTCTCCGCCGCTCGCCCCCTGTTCCGGCCCGATCGATTTCGATCACCTTGAACGGGCGACGTTCGGCGACATTCGCCTGGAGCGCGAGGTGCTCTCGATGTTCCTCGCGCAGTCCGCCCGATTGCTCGGCGCCATCCTGGCGGCGCCGGCCGAGGCGGCCGCGTTGGCGCATACGCTGAAAGGGTCGGCGCGCGCGGTCGGCGCGTTCGCCGTCGCCGACCATGCGCTGGCGCTGGAAACCGCGATTGGCGCGCGGCGCGATCCGTCGCAGGCCGCAGCCGAGCTCGAGGAAGCGGTGGCCGAGGCCCGCGACGCCATCGAGGGCATGTTGGGCTAGCGCTGGCGCGGGAGGGACCGACCCGTTATAGGACAGCCCGGACCCCCATTCACCGCAGCACGAGCAATCATGGCCAAGATCAATTTTGTCGACCATCAAGGCGAAACCCGCACCATCGAGGTCGAGAACGGCGCGACCGTCATGGAGGCGGCGATCCGCAACGGCATTCCCGGCATCGAGGCCGAATGCGGCGGCGCCTGTGCGTGCGCGACCTGCCATGTCTATGTCGATGAAGCCTGGCGCGAGAAGGTCGGGCCGCCCTCGCCGATGGAGGAGGACATGCTGGATTTCGGCTTCGACGTGCGGCCGAACTCGCGCCTGTCCTGCCAGATCAAGGTGACCGACGAGCTCGACGGACTCACCGTTACGACCCCGGAACGGCAGGCCTGAGGTCCCCTCAGCGGCCATCGGAATGGCCCTCGCTCCCGCTCGCCGCCAGCGCATCGTCGATCGCGTAGAGCGTACAGTCCGGCGCATGTGCGGCGCAGGCCGATAGTGCCCGCTGCTTGGCGTCCTCGACCGACCGCCGGGCGGTCCAGTAGCCGTAACCGCCATGCGGCGAAACCGCGAACGCCTTGTGCGGACCGCGGGTGAGAAACTCCTCGAAAGCCGTGCGGCCGCTCGCCGAGAGTTTTACGGGCGGCATCAGGTCCGGCGGCGCGGGTGCCGCGAGGAGGTTGTCACTCTCGAGCTTTTGCGAACGCAGGAAATCGTCGACCGGTGCGGTCCAGCGCGGGATGCCGTCGGCGAACAGATGATGGCCGTCATTGCCGAAGGCTGGGGCCTCGATCAGTTGGGCGCGGCCGCCGCCGGCGGTGAAGGCGGCGAACAATCGGCGCGCCAGCTCCGGGCCGAAATAGCTGTCATTGGCGGCATAGATCCAGAGCGTCGGAACGCGCGATTTTTCGCCGAAGCTCTTGAACGTCTGGACCAGCGCCGCCTGGTCGTCGGCCTCGCGCGCGTCGTCGGGGCTCGCGTTGGAGCGGCGGATGCCGCCGGCGAAATTGATCGCACCGGCGAGGCCGCGAGGCGGATCGGCGGTCAGCGCCAGCGTCGCCAGTCCGCCCGAGGACACGCCGACGGCGATCATGCCGCGCGTCGTCACGTCGGGGCGTCGCTCCATGGCCGCGATCGCGGTGCGCAGATCGGCGATGCTCGCCTGCGCCGATCTGAGGAAGGTTTCGACCTCGCAGCAGCTCCTGCCTTCGGCATAGACGCCGCCGGATTCACCGTAGCCGCGGCGAAGCAGCACCAACGCGGCGAAGCCGCGGCGGGCGAATTCGACGGCCTGCCGGTAGAACGTGTAGGGGGTCAAATCGCTGCGCTTCTGCGCGTCGCTTTCGGTGCCGTGGCTGATCAGGGCCAGCGGATGTCGCGCGGAATCGTCCGGGCGGATCAACAGCGCCTCGAGGCCCTTGTCGCCCGCCGCCGTCATCGCGATGTGCAGGTCTTCGCGATGGAAGGCCTCCGCCGCCGCGGGTCGACAGAGCGCGGCCGCGCCCGCCGCGATCAGCCCAAGCAGCAGCCCACCGCGCTTCATTGTTGGTCGAGGCCGCGGCGCATCCAGGGCCGGAGCGCGGCGATGACCTCGTCCGTCAGCGGCACCGGCCTGTGGGTCGCCTCATCGATGAACACGCTCACCGACTGCGCCGAGGCCACGCATTTGCCTTGCGAGAACACCACCTGGTCGAAGGTCACGGAAGTACGTCCCATCCTGGCGACGCCGAGCCCGAGCTCGATCGTGCCAGGCCAGCGCAGCTCGGCCCGGAAGTGCATGTCGAGCCGCACCATCATCCAGCCTCGGCCCGGTGGCATCAGGCCGCGGCTTCCGTCCTTCATCAGCGTGACGCGGCCGGTCTCGAAATAGGTCGCGTAGACCGCGTTGTTGACGTGATGGTTGGGATCGAGATCGCCGTAGCGAACATTGTCGGTGAGGCGATAGGGGAAGTCTTCCAGGTGCGGCGTCGCATCGGCACGCAGGGGGGCATTCACGGGCAGGTCTCCGAACGGGCTCTTGGCCGTCTGTTACAGCCCAGCCGCCGAAGATCGGCAAGGGCCGCGGCCGCGGGGCGCCGCCATATTATGGCTTTCCTCCGCAAGCCGCCTTGGCTAGACAGGCGCCCGAGCATTCGTGCCCAGGGGCTGCCGGAAACGGGCTGCCGGGCGCCGGCAAACCGAAAAGAAGCGATATGAGCGAAGCGATCAAGACCGATGTGCTGATTGTCGGCGCGGGCCCCTGCGGGCTGTTCGCCGTGTTCGAACTGGGCCTTTTGGACATGAAGGCGCATCTGGTCGACATTCTCGACAAGATCGGCGGCCAGTGCGCCGAGCTCTATCCGGAGAAGCCGATCTACGACATTCCCGGCATTCCCATGGTTTCCGGCCAGGGCCTCACGGACGCGTTGATGGAGCAGATCAAGCCGTTCCATCCGACCTTCCATCTCGGCGAGATGGTGGAGAAGATCGAGAAGATCGGCGAGCCTGCGTTTCGCGTCACCACCGATGCCGGCAAGGTGTTCGAATGCAAGGTCGTGGTGATCTCCGCGGGCGGCGGCTCGTTCCAGCCGAAGCGTCCGCCGGTGCCGGGCATCGAGGCCTATGAGGGCACCTCGGTGTTCTACTCCGTACGCAAGATGGAGCAGTTCCGCGACAAGAGCCTCCTGATCGTCGGCGGCGGCGATTCCGCGCTCGATTGGACGCTGAACCTGCACCCGATCGCAAGGCGCGTCACGCTGTTGCACCGTCGCGACGACTTCCGCGCAGCACCGCACAGCGTCGAGCAGATGCGCGCGCTGGTCGCCTCCGGCAAGATGGACCTGAAGATCGGCCAGGTCACGGCGCTGGAAGGCGAGGGCGGCATGCTCGCCGGCGCCACCATGAAGGGCAACGACAACGCGATCAGCAGAATCGCGTGCGACACCATGCTGCCGTTCTTCGGCCTGACCATGAAGCTCGGCCCGGTGGCGAACTGGGGCCTCGCGCTGGAGAACAACCTGGTGCCGGTCGAGACCTCGGCATTCGAGACCAGCGTGCCCGGGATCTTCGCCATCGGCGATATCAACACCTATCCCGGCAAGCTCAAGCTGATCCTGTGCGGCTTCCACGAGGGCGCGCTGATGGCGCAGAAGGCGCATCGCTACGTCTATCCGGACAAGCGGCTGGTGTTCCAATACACGACCTCCTCGTCGAGCCTGCAGAAGAAGCTCGGGGTGAACTGATTCTCACCAAATTGTAACTTGCGCTCGTTCACGGCACGCGCATTCACCCCTGGGGGAACACTGGAGCGATCCTCGAAATGGCCGTAGTCTGCGGCCATTCCTTTATTCATTGGTCAGGTGGTCACGATGCGAAACGCGCTACCCCGATTTCAATTGACGCTCGCGGCGCTGATCGGCCTCGCCATCATCGCCGCCGCGCCGGTGCGCGCGGCGGATACTTCGGCCGCGGGACTGTGGCAGAAGGTCGAGAAGGGCAAGCCGGTCATCTATGTGCTGATGGTCGATCACAACGGGACCTTCGAAGGCGTGATCGCCAAGACGTTTCCGCTGCCGGGCGAGGACAGCGCGAACGAGATCTGCTCCAAATGCACTGACGACCGCAAGGATGCGCCGGTGCTCGGCATCTCCTTCATCCGCGACATGAAGCGGAACGGGCTGAAATACGAGGAAGGCAACGTCCTCGATCCGCGTGACGGCAAGGTCTACCACGCCAAGATGAGCTTGAGCGCGGACGGCCAGTCGCTGACGCTGCGCGGCTATATCGGCATCTCGCTGTTCGGCATGGACGAGGTCTGGCAGCGCCTGCCGGATACGACCATGTCCGAGATCGATCCGGCGATCGTCGCCAAATATCTGCCTGCGCAGGCCGCAGCCATGAAGCCGCCGCCGACCGCGGTGAAGCCGCAGGCTCCGGCGAATTTGGCCAAGAAGACGACGCCCGCGCATTAGTGGCGCGCTCTTGACGGTCGATGACGCCGCAAACACGGCTCCGCGTTCTCGCGGCATGATGTGCCCGAGCTTTGTGAGAAGACCGCTCTCTCATCATCACGAGAGGGCGCAGGGAATGCCGGGCGCTGGCCGCACCCATGGCCCGCCTGCAACAAGAAACGCAGGCGGCAGTCACCACAGGTTCAGCCGAGACATCCCGGCATTCCCCGCGCGATGGGTTACGGCTTATACGTGATCTCCCCGGGGAGCGGGCTTTCTTGCCCCCGTCATCCGCAAGATCATCGCCTGCGAACTTGACGCCAGCGTCGCGGCGCCAGGACCACACGATTTCGCCGTCCGCCATGAGCGCGCTCGTCTCGCGCGCCATCGCGTCCACCGCATCCCGCTTCCCACGTCCGTGACGATCGCGAAACGCCCCTCCGATGGAGGCGGGATGCGCCTAATAATCACAGTTTCTGAAAAATAGAAATAGAAATATTTTTGCATTGAGGACTGGACAGCGCCAACCGCCTTGAGTCCGCTCGGCTAATCGCGTTTTTCGCGCAACGTTTCCCGCGCCGGCGCGCCT
>NZ_JAFAVV010000050.1 GCF_019242285.1 Bradyrhizobium sp. | reverse complement strand
GGCCGTCCCGACGGCGCCTTTCCTGGCGACCGGCCATCTCGGCCGCGAGCAGATTGCAAATCTTGCCGCGGCGCTCGAGCGCTACGGCCGCGAAGGGCTCTTTCGCGTGGTCATGGTGCATCATCCGCCGATCAGCAAGCCGGGGCGGCACTTCAAGCGTCTTGTCGACGGCAGCGAGTTCCGCGCGATGCTGGCGCGGCAAGGGGCCGAGCTCGTTATCCACGGGCACGACCATGTGCATTCCCTTATCGAGCTTGCGGGACCGCAGGGCCGGATCCCGATCGTGGGGGCGCCGTCGGCCTCGGCAGTGACACCGGGCCGCAACGATGGCGCCGGCTACAACCTCTACAGAATCGATGGCGGTCGCGACGGCTGGCGCTGCGAAACGATTTGGCGCGGCCTTGCGGGGGACGGCAGGGAGGTCGTCGAGATCAAGCGGATCAGGCTTCCCGGGGCAGGATAGTGTTCGCGAGCGACCAGCATACCGTCCCGAGAAGCCTAAACGCAACGCCCGCCGTCGACTTCGAGCACGTTGCCGGTGAGAAATGAGGCCTCTTCGGAGGCGAGAAACAGCGTCGCGTTGGCGACGTCTTCGACGGTCGCGAAGCGCCCGAGCGGCACCGTTGCTTTGAACTGCGCGCGCAGCTCCGGTGAGTCGCCGCCCATGAAGGTCGATAACAGCGGCGTCTCCGCCATCACCGGCGCGATCGCGCAGACGCGGATGCCGTCGCCCGCAAGCTCGACCGCCATCGATTTGGACACGAGATTCACCGCGGCCTTGGAGGCGTTGTACCAGGTCAGCCCCGGCCGCGGCCTGAGGCCGGCGGTCGAACCGATATTGATGATCACCCCCGATTTCTGCTTGCGCATGAGCGGCACCACCGCATGCGCGAAGAGGAAGATCGATTTGACGTTCACAGCCATGAGCCGGTCGAACTCCGCCTCATCCACCTCCAGCATCGGCCGGCGCACGTGACTCATTCCGGCATTGTTGACGAGGATGTCGATTCGCCCGAAGGCATCGACGGTCGCCTGTGCCGCTGCGTCCACGTCGGCACGCTGCGACACGTCGCAGCGCAGCGCGATCGCCTTGTTGCTGATCGCGGCGGCGGCTTGGCGTGCCGCCTTCT
Source organism: Bradyrhizobium sp. (assembly GCF_019242285.1). GTDB lineage: Bacteria > Pseudomonadota > Alphaproteobacteria > Rhizobiales > Xanthobacteraceae > Bradyrhizobium. The sequence continues at coordinate 1,826 of NZ_JAFAVV010000050.1, read as the reverse complement.
CATTGATATCGACGACGGCCACGCGCGCGCCCTCGCGTGCGAAAGTCTGCGCGATGCCTTGACCAAAGCCCGATGCGGCGCCGGTGATCAGTGCAACCTTGTTGTCGAGACGCATGTTGCTTCCCTTTCGCTCTACTGCTCCTCAGAGTACGCCTGTTGTCTCCGCGCAGCGGGATTATGATGCACTAAAAATCTGATGCGATGGCGAAAGTATTCCGGACGCCACAGCACCGGAGGGCCTAAAAAGCGACCAATGACATCCCGGCCAGGGTGTGGCCATGAAGGAAGAGTTCGGCAAATGTCATCGGGGATGCAGTCGGGGGCCGTTCGAGCGGGAGCGATAAGGTGTCTAACAGTGTATGCCGAAATTGCGGAGTGCCGCGCATAGCTGGTCCGAGGTATACGGCTTGCGGACGAATGCGATCAAAGGCGTATCCTTGAACAAGCTCCGGATATCGGCACTCTCCGCGCCGGTTGCGATCACGACCGGCAGCGATGGATGAGAGGTTCGGATTTCCCGGACCAGGAGGTCGCCACGCCGGTCGGGTAGGCCCATGTCGATAATCACCGCATCAACTCCACCAGGGATGAGGCCCAGTTTGCTAAGGGCATCGTTGGCCGATGCCGCCGTATCCACTTTGATGCCTGCCTCCTCCAGATACTCAACAGCGAGCATCTGTATCATCATCTCATCTTCGACAAGGAGAACCCGAGCCGGACTGGATTTTGCGTCGATGATATCGCGCAGCTTTTCGCTTAGAGCGGCCTGACTGAACGGCTTGGTCAGCAATTCAACGCCTGGGTCGAGGCGGCCTTCGTGCACGATCGCATTACGTGCATACCCGGTGGTGAACAGGACTTTGAGATTGGGCCGGCGCTTTCTGGCTTCATCCGCAAGTTGACGCCCGTTCATCCCGCCCGGCAGCCCGACATCAGTGAACAACACCGCCACATCGTGACTTTCCAGCATGTGGAGTGCGGTTTGAGCGTTGGATACCTCAATGACGGAATAACCGAGGTCACGCAGGTTATCCGTAGAATACGATCGAACATCGTCATCATCCTCGACGACCAGCACTGTTTCACGGCTCTTCCCGCTGGCGACAGACTGGACGATCTCTTCATCTGCGTCCTGTGCCGGAGCCGCATAGCGCGGCATGTAGATTTTGACCGTCGTTCCTTCGCCAACCTCGCTGTATATTTTGACGTGCCCGCGTGACTGCTTGACGAACCCATACACCTGCGAAAGCCCCAGGCCTGTTCCGTGTCCCAGGTCTTTGGTGGTGAAGAACGGATCGAAAGCCTTCGCCCTGACTTCCGCGCCCATGCCGATGCCATTATCAGTCACAGCCAGCATCACATATTGGCCGGGCATCACTTCCGCCTGCGCTGCCGCGTAGCGGTCATCGAGATGCACGTTCGCAGTTTCGATCGTGAGCTTGCCTCCTTTCGGCATGGCAGCGCGCGCGTTCACCGCGAGATTAATAATCGCGATTTCCAGCTGGTTCGGATCGGCCACGGCCCGCCACAGCCCGCCCGCAAGCACGGTTTCGATTGAAATGTGCTCGCCCAGCGTCCTCCGCAGAAGATCTGACATGCCGCTCACGAGGCGGCCAACATCGATGGGCTTGGGTTCGAGCGGCTGTTGCCGAGAGAAAGCCAGTAGCCGCTGAGTGAGCGACTCGGCGCGCCGAGCGCCACGCATGGCATTGTCTGCGGAGGGCTTCAGGCGATCGACATCAAGCCCATCGTCCCGAAGGTGGCGCTGCAGCGCCTCCAGATTGCCGATGATGACTGTGAGGAGATTATTAAAGTCATGGGCGACG
>NZ_JAFAVV010000012.1 GCF_019242285.1 Bradyrhizobium sp. | reverse complement strand
CTCGTCTTATCTGCTGCAGGCGCAGGCCTCGAAGGCGAAGATCGTCGCTCTCTCGAACGCCGGCGGCGACACCATCAACGCGATCAAACAGGCCGCGGAATTCGGCCTCGGCCGCAGCGACGACCAGCGGGTGGCGGCGCTGCTGCTCCAGTTTCCCGACACCCACGCGCTTGGCCTCCAAACGGCGCAGGGCCTGACCGCGTCCGAGACCTTCTTCTGGGACCTCGACGACGCGACCCGCGCCTGGACCAAACGCTTCCTCGGCCTCAACAACGGCAAGCCGCCGAGCATGATCCATACCGGGACTTACGGCGCAACATTGCACTACCTCAAGGCGGTGGCGGCAGCCGGCACGACCGACGCCACCAAGGTCGTTGCGAAGATGAAGGAGCTGCCGATCGATGACTTCTACACCAAGGGCTCGGTGCGCGAGGACGGGCGTGTGATGCGGCCTTATTATCTGCTGCAGGTGAAGAAGCCCTCGGAGTCGAAGTATCCCTTCGATTATCTCAAACTGCTCGCCACCGTGCCCGCCGAGGAAGCGGCGCGCCCCCTGAGCGAGAGCGCGTGCCCGATGGTGAAGCGCTGACGAACCGTAGGGCGGATCATCCTGCTGTGTCACTACCCGGGCGGAGCCGTGGGGTGGGCTAAGGCGCGGCCACGTCCACCGAAGCTCGCAGAGCGAAGGTGGAAGCGCCGTGCCCACCATTACATCAACAGCATTGCTTGCAATGGTGGGCACGCTTCCGCCTTCTCTGCGAGCTTCGGCGGACAAGCCTGCCTTGGTGTGGCGACTTACGTGCGTGGTCGCTTAGCCCACCCTGCCGATCTCATGACGCAGTAGAGCTTGCCCGAGGCGCAATCCGCCGGTCGGATACGGAGTTCTGGTAATCAATCTCAAGGCAGCAAGAGTGCTCAGCAACTCGATGCCGCAATCCATATTGGCGGGTGCCGACGAGGTGATCGAATAGGTTAAGCATTGCTGCGCTGAATGAGGCTGGAATTGGCCCAGGGCTGCCGACTGGTGCAACGCAGAAAGCCGGCAGCAATCCAACGACAGGCTGCCGTCGATCGCGATGGAACGCGGCGGTTGAAGATTAGGCGTTGCACACCCTCGACGCCTGCGCGTACCCTTGCGGTACTGGCTGCGCACGATGTGATGACCTTCATCAGGAAGTGCCAATGCGAAGGCCGACAGAAAAAAATGGGAGGACATATGAGCGACCAGGGAGTGATGACCCGCAAATCGGTTGCGGCGATAATCGCGAGCGGCGATACCGCGGAGCACGGCCTCGCCAAGGCGCTTGGACCTTTCAGCATTACGGCAATGGGGATCGGCGCCATCATCGGCGCCGGCATCTTCGTCCTCACGGGAACCGCTGCGGCGCACTACGCGGGCCCGGGCATCATGCTCTCCTTCGTCCTCGGCGGCATCGCCTGCGCCTTCGTCGGGCTGTGTTATGCCGAGCTCGCGGCGCTTTTGCCGGTATCCGGCAGCACCTACAGCTACACCTACGCGACGCTTGGCGAACTCGCCGCCTGGATCATCGGCTGGGATCTGGTGCTCGAATATGCCATGGGCGCCTCGACCGTCGCGGTCGGCTGGTCCGGCTATATCGTGAGCCTCCTGCACAACTTCGGAATCGACGTGCCGGCGGCCTTCGCGGCGGCGCCCGGCACCATCGTCAAGCTCCCCGATGGCAGCACGGTTTCGGGCATCATCAATGTCCCCGCTGCCCTGATCGTTGGCATCCTGACCGTCATGCTGATGCTCGGGACGAAGGAATCGGCTCGCGTCAACAACATCATGGTGGCGATCAAGCTTTTCGTGGTGGTCGCCTTCATCCTGCTCGGCGCCGGCTATGTTCATACGGCGAACTGGCATCCCTTCGTTCCGGACAATACGGGCGCGTTCGGGGAATTCGGGTGGAGCGGCGTGCTCAGAGGCGCCTCGGTGGTCTTCTTCGCCTTCATCGGTTTCGACGCGGTCTCGACCTGCGCGCAGGAAGCAAAGCGGCCGCAGCGCGACATGCCGATCGGCATCCTGGGATCGCTCGTCATCTGCACCATCCTCTACATCGCCGTGGCGGCCGTGCTGACGGGGCTCGTTCCCTACACCGAGCTCGCCGTGCCTGATCCGATCGCCAAGGGCGTCGACGTCATCGGCCTTCCCTGGTTCTCCGTGCTCATCAAGCTCGGCGCGCTCGCGGGCCTCACGACGGTGATCCTGGTGCTGCTCTACGGCCAGAGCCGCATCTTCTTCACCATGTCGAGCGACGGCCTCCTCCCGACCATGTTCTCGCGCGTGCATCCGACGCTGCGGACGCCACATCTCAGCCAGCTCCTCATCGGAATCGTCGTGGCTTGCGTCGCGGCGCTCACACCGATCGAGATCCTGGGCGAGATGGTGAGCATCGGCACGCTCTTCGCCTTCGTGCTGGTCTGCGGCGCCGTGATCTATCTGCGGCGCAGCGATGCCGATATCGCACGGCCGTTCCGCGTGCCGAACGTGCCCTGGGTTCCGATCCTCGGCATCCTGTTCTGTCTGGCGCTCATGCTCGGTCTGCCGCTCGTAACCTGGCTTCGGCTCGTGGTCTGGCTCGTTATCGGCCTCTTGATCTATTTTGCCTACAGCAGCCGCCATTCGCGGCTGCGCCACGCCTGAGCAGAAGCTCGAGACCCTGTTGCCGGTCAAAAGGCCTGTGCAGAGATGCCACGCGAGGCGAGCGCAAAAACGCGAGTATGGAGCCGCGGCCGTGTTAAGCGGAAAAGCAACCGAGGGGAACAGTGGTGGGCATCATCGTCGGCACCTGGCACTTCGGCGAACCACAAAGCGACTTTCCGGGCGATGAGTCGTCCATCGCCGCTGCCGTTGCGGTCCGGCTGCATGCCGCGACCGGGTTGCGCGTCGAGCAACGCGAAGACGGCACGCTTCGGATTCCAAAACTCGGCCGGCTGACTTTCTTGGCGGCTGGCGAAGAGTTGTTTGACTGGGCGTTCAACGATCACATCGTGACAGTGCATGCTGGGATACCCGCACACCCCTACCTGTGGGAGAACCTCGATGCGGTCATGAGGGCGGCAGGCGGACGGCGCGACACCGACGTCTGCGTCTGGCAGCCCAATCCGGCACATGCTCGATTGCAAACGTGCTGGGACTCCTTGTCGCCGCGCGATCGCTTCCTGCTTGCGATGCCGTCTTTGTGGGGGGCACGACCTTTCGATCGGCTGCTCTCGCAACCATAGATGGCTCTTGATATTGTCGCGCCAAGCTTGAAGCAGTAGACGCGCGATAGAAAATTTGGGAGCCTCCTTCCCGGAGTGATATGATCGCGAGCAACCCTCATGCAGACGTCTATCGCGCACCCGCAAATCTTGTTTATTGATGGCCTTCCAGGTTCCGGCAAGAGCAGTGTCGCAGAGGGGAGAGCTACCTGGTTGAAGCATTCGAGCGGACACCATGGATGCAGGGCGCGCGCCCTTTCCGGCGTCGAAGGCGATCGTGAAGCCGACGCAGTCGGGAAGGCGGTTCGTGCCCCGCAGCAGCCGTCAACTTTGTCGCAGAAAGCCGAGTCTTTGACGTCCGACGCACTGGAGTGCGCGGGATTGTTCACAGGCATGTCGCAGAAGTTCGCAACCTTGGCGACACCGGTTGATCGGCCGGGATACAGGAATGTCATCGCTTTGCCGGAATGATCACATGCCCGACGCGACCAATCCGGCCACACCTTACATATATGACATATACGATCCAAAGAACGGTGTGTTCTCCGTCTGCATCACCTGCGAGGGACACGCCAGCCGCCGCTGGAGCGGCACCCATAACGAGGCGGAAGCCGCCGCATTGAACCAGCGCCTGTCCGATCATCGGGCGCGCGTGGTCTATGACAAGGTTGTGGAGATGGTGCAGCGCGAGCTGCCGAGCTTCCCGATCGCAGTTCGGGACAGGGCCGTAGGCGCCAGACATCCGTTCCCGACGGCGGGTGAGGACAATGCCGCAATTGACCGCTGCGTCGCCGTGATGGTCGACCTGGTTTGGACGAGGCCAGAGCAAAAGGTCATTCCGCGTCCGCCAAAAAAGATGTGGCCTCAGCATATCTGCTGGGAGATCAGAGTGATCGACTATGTTCTTACGAACGCTTTCACGGTGGAAGCCGGCTACGTGCGAGTGGGGATCCGCAGCCCTTCCAGCAAAAAGGAACTGATACTCGGTGGCCCCATTTTTGGAACCGATCTCTCGGTCGCTGACTTGCTGTCAGCCATCAAGTCGGGGCCGGCAAAACTACGTGAGATTCTGAAGTTCCGCAAAGTCATCGACTTCAAAAAACTTAAAGATCTGAAAGATGCCTGGAAGCTGGAACAGTTCCTGGACAAGGTAGGAAGCAGGCTGAGCAAAGGCCAAATGGGAAAGACGGTCTCGTTCACGACGCCGCCGATGGATTTCGACGACTGGATAAACAACGGCCAGGGTCAGCAAATCATCTTCCTGCACGGCGAAGGCAAAACCGGGTTCACCAAGTCGTCCGCGGACGACATGATTATCGAGGGCATTGATACTGATCCCACCCTGCTCGAATGGGGGCATGATTGGCTCAAGCTCTACAAGGGTACGCCCGACCTGAATTTCCATATCGAGCGTGGCGTGCTCACGCCTCAAAACGACCCTCAGGATTTCCTCATGGTCTATGACCCGCGTGGGCCCCAAGTGGTCGATTTCGACGTCGCAAGCAAGACCTACGATCTCACTTTGGTCAGCTTCCCGACCGGGAAATCCGGTTGGAACGACGTTGGCCGGCGTCAACAGGAGGAGCTCAGGAACTTCGTGCATGAGAAGGCAAGGGCCATCCGCGCCCGCGCCGTCCTCGTGAAGCCCGCCCCGCCTCGCATCTGACCACGCAACCCATCAAGCGGGCGAGCCGGCTCGAGACCGGCACGCACGTGTCGTTCTCGCGTTCCTGGCAGAACGTTCCGTCTGATTGTTCGACGCGCCGCCTTACGACATTGACGCGGCTGTGACCACAAATCGAAAGCGACGCTTACCGGCCCCCGGGGAAACCGGCTATGATGATACCGGGCGAGCCGATCGACACGGGAGCCGAGCATGAACCAAGTACAGGTCGAGCAGAAAACCTATCGGATGCCGCCGCAGGATGGGTTCACCGTCGCACATTTTCTCACCGTCGCCGACGTCGAGCGATCGCTCCGATTTTACGAAACGGTTTTCGGAGGTCGCATTCTGAGCAGAGGCGACAGCAGCGGCGCGCCGGGATATATGCAGATCGCGAACACATGGCTCATCGTCAACCCCGGGGGCGGTCCGACACCCGACAAACCATCGATAACGCTCGGCGTCCCCGCCAATCCCGATTCAGTCAGCAGCTTCATGAATATTCGCGTTGCGGATATTCAGGCGTGCTACGAACTTTGGCGGAGTCGAGGAGCCGAGTTCATCACCGAGCCGAAGCCCAAATACGGCGAGACGCGCTGCTACATTCGCGATCCCGACGGCTATCTTATAGAGGTTGGGCAAAGCAACCCGGGCGTAGCTTACGGCTAAGCAGCAGGACACGTGACCCCATGAAGTCTGAAACGGATGGCATCAATCCCGCAGCCAAGCCAAGCGGAACGGGTTGCGTCGAATGCTCGGCTGCGGGCGGGTGGTGGCTGCATCTTCGCAGATGCGTCGCATGCGGGCACATCGGCTGTTGTGATACGTCCCCAAGTCAGCATGCATCGAAACATAACGCGGCTACCGGTCACCCGATCATCACGAGCTTCGAGCCGGGCGAACGATGGTTTTACGACTATCGTACCGGAGAGTTCTTCGACGGCCCGGAGCTTCACGCCCCTCACTCGCATCCGTTGGATCAACCGGTGCCCGGACCGGCCGAAGCGGTGCTTTCAAACTGGCAAACGCTGCTTCACGAATAGCGGGCGGGGCCCAGCAATGCCGCCCGCCAACCGGTCAGAAGCTCTGCAGAGCTACTACGCGAGGCCGGCGCAGAAACGCTGGATGCGGCGGCAGGCTTCCTCGAGCAGATCGAGCGACGCCGCGTAGGAAATCCGGAAGTTCGGACCGCAGCCGAAGGCGGACCCGTGCACCACGGCCACGCCCTC
>NZ_JAFAVV010000673.1 GCF_019242285.1 Bradyrhizobium sp. | reverse complement strand
GAGCGCAAGAACGCAGTGACTGCAGAAGACGTAGCGCCTGCCGATCGCGTCCGTGATGCAGCACTTCTCGTGGTCGATATGCAAAACGACTTCGTGCGCGAGGGCGCGCCGCTAGAAGTTCCCGACGCTCGCAAGACCATTGCGACGATCCGGCGGCTGATGCACGGCTTTCGCAGCCGCGGCCGGCCCGTGATCTATACCCGGTTCCTGTCGCGCCAGTGCGATAACCTTCTTTGGCTGTGGTCGCCGCAATGTCGGCCGGACATCAGATGCTGTTGGAAGGGTCATGAGCGCAGCTATGCAGATGGGGGGCCGACTCGTGATTGCTCAGCGGTCATTGATCAGCTCGCGCCAGCCGAAGGCGAGCTCTGCGTCGACAAATACGGGTATGGCGCGTTTCATGGAACGAAGCTGAACGCCAAGCTGAAGGAGAGGGGCGTCCGGTCGCTCGTTGTCGTAGGCACCGTCACCCAAATCTGCGTTGAGGAAACCGCGCGCCAGGCCTTTCACCATGGCTACCAGACCACCATCGTGTCTGACGGGGTCTCCTCTTTCGCGCCCGACCTGCATGCAGCAACCTTGAAGAATTTCGCGATGAAATACGGTTGGGTCGCCGACACCGCGACGGTGCTGGAAGGGCTGTAGGGGCGAGGCTTGCGACATCTAAGCATCGGTCACCCTTTCCTGCCGATGCGACTTCTGGCAATGGCGAGGCTCCTGGGCGTCCCAATTTCTTCGCTGCTGGTGCTCGCGCTCGTGGCCGGAGCGCATCTTTTCTTCGGCCGCGCCCGCTTCGGCCATTGCCTCTTGGACGCTGGCCGAATCCAGAAAGCGCGCTGATCTCGGCGGCACCGAAGAGTTCTGACGAGCGTGTTATGGCTGTCCGAGGAAGGGCAGGTCGGCCTCGTTGATCATTTCAACCCTTAGTTCTTCAGCGGCCCGTTTCTCGCCCTCAGTGCGGCGCATGGTGCTCCAGTTTGAGCCACCCCATACAATTCCCCCAAGTAGCATCGCAATGGCAAAAAGCATCGTGGGTAGATCAGGCCGGATGACGCCTGCGAGGTTTACAGACAACAAAACTCCGCCGACGGTCGTCGCTGCTTTCGAGAGCAAGATGAACTTTCTACACCTCTCGGCAGTCTCGCCTAATGACTCGATCCTGGCTTCAATGTCCTCGATCCAATCGTGCAAATCGTTGCTCGGCATCGCCAACTTTCGTCCAAATAGTCGGGCAAGCACCAAACACAACCGACTATCGGCGGCGTTAGTAAGATGGTTACTACGGGAGATGCCCGGGACGTTGTCAATGTTTTCAAACAAGGCTTCGCGACGCGAGTTTCACCGCGTTGTGTGCGGGTCAGGAGAAGCGTTCGCCATGAGCCGGTCTCACGAATGGGAGAAGCAATTAGGGTGAGCGGTCTGAGTATGCGGGCGAGGGAAGGAACCGCAGGTTATCAGTAGCATGTTCAACAGGGGTTGCCTTGAGATTTGCTGCTCAGCTTTGCTAATTGCGGGTTCAGCGGTGCTCCGACATCGCGCTCGACTTTTCCCCTCGCCCTTTGAGAGCGCCGCCCGCCGGCACCTTGTCGCGCACACGGTCAGCGAAATCTTGACGATTATGCACCAGTCGCTCCGCGTTCCACAATCAAAACAACGCCCGTCTTGCCCAAGCATGATTTGGGCGCGTAGGCGCGCAGGGAGCTCGTTTGAGAAAGGTACCGAGTAATTAGGTCAGCCGCTGCTGGATGGCGTCGCCATACTCCTGGGGACAAGAGGTCTCAAAAGGAAGCGTCGCCTCGCACAGCTAGCAATGTTTATTTTCGCGATCCAGGCAGGAGGCTCAATGCCTCGTTTCGAAGTGCGCCGGACGACGAATCTCACGTTTTCTCATCAATAGTGCCCACAGCGCTCGCAGCCAAAGGTCGAGGCAGTGCACCTTCCAGTAGGAACCCAAAATAAAGTCCGCGGAGTCTGGTTTGATTGGATGTAGGCCGGAATAGGAATAGAGTGTTATCTCACCTGCGTAAA
>NZ_JAFAVV010000592.1 GCF_019242285.1 Bradyrhizobium sp. | reverse complement strand
ATGCGGCACGGTCTGGCCGAGCTTGATCTCGGTGTCGCTCGCACCCGGATCGTACTTCTTGTCCGCGGCCCAGACGAACGGCGCGGGGAGCGCAGATGCGGCAGCGGACGCAATCACGGTGGCGCCGAACTGGCGCCGCGACGGGCGAAGTTTCATGGCTGGTCTCCCTGGACTTTGGCGCACATTGTGTGGGCATCCGCCAGCGCCCGGCAAGTGTGAAGTTGCGGCCTGCGGCGCAGCGTCCCGACCCCGGCGGGAACGGTAGCGCCTAGACTCAAGTTCTGGTCGCGACTGCGACCAGCCCGCGCACCGGCTCGTTGTTCTCGATGCGCGGCGAGGCCGCTTCCAGGCTCGCCAGCGCAAGCTCCGCTCTCGCGACGGCGTCACGGAGATAGCTCGCCGCGTGCGCATAGCGCAGGCCCTCGCCGAGGATCACGCCGCGGCCGTCGTGGGTTTCGACGGTGAAGGCGAGCACGCCTCCCGGCGCGAGCACGCGCCGTGCCTCGGCCAGCACCGGCGCGAGATCGTCGACATAGACCATGGCGTCGGCGGCGAGCACGAGATCGGCTGAGGTCTCCGGCCGCTCGCGCAGGCCCTGCACCATGTCGGCCGTGACGAGCTCGGCATAGAGGCCGGTCGCCCGCGCCTTCTCGATCATCCCGGGCGACAGGTCGATGCCGGTGAAATGATCGACCTCCTTGGCGAAAGCGCGCGCGCCGAGCCCGGTGCCGCAGCCGAGATCGACGGCGCGCCTGAAGAAGGCGGGTCTCCTGGCCGTGACGCGCGCGGCGACCACCGCCTTGAACAGGAGCTGCGGCGCGCGGTAATCGAGATCGCCGAGCAGCACCGCCTCGAAGCGCGGCGCATACTGGTCGAACAGCGTCCGCACATAGCCGGGCGGCATCGCCGACAATTCCTCTGCACCGAGCCGCATCAGCCAGACCGTGGCGCCATGACGATCCTCTGGATCGGCGGCACGCGCTTCAAGAAACGCCGCGACCGCCGCGTCGCGTTGGCCGAGCTGATGACGGATCTCTGCGAGCGTGAACCAGGCCGAGGCGAAATTCGGCGCGAGCTCGGCGGCCTGCTCGAGCAGGTCGGCGGCGGCGACGAGATCGCCCGCCAATTGCAGGTCGCGCGCGAACTCGAAGCGGCGGTCGGCGATCAGGTCACCGGAGGACAGGAACAGGCGTGCGGGCATGGTTTCGGGGGAACCGGTTGGAAGGACGCGGCCGCCGAACCTATATGACGGCGATGCGACCGCAAGAGATACTGATGCCGCAGCCTGCCGGCCTCTATTGCAGCCCGGGCGACTTCTACATCGATCCCGTGCGCCCGGTTAAGCGGGCGGTGATCACGCACGGCCATTCCGACCATGCGCGCAGCGGCCATGGCGCGGTGCTGGCGACCCAGGAGACGCTCGACATCATGGGGCTGCGCTATGGCGAGAGCTTCGCCGGCAGCACCCAGGCCGCACGCTATGGCGAGAAAATCGGCTTCGGCGACGTCAGCCTCACCTTCCATCCGGCCGGCCATGTGCTCGGCTCGGCGCAGATTGCGGTGTCCTGCAAGGAGACCTGCATCGTCGCCTCCGGCGACTACAAGGATGCGCGCGACCCGACCTGCGCGCCGTTCGAGCTCGTGCCGTGCGACGTCTTCATCACCGAGGCAACCTTCGGCCTGCCGGTATTCCGGCATGGCGACGCCGCGGCCGAGATCCGGAAGCTGCTCGCTTCCGTGGCGCTGTTTCCGGAGCGCGCGCATCTGGTCGGCGCCTACTCGCTCGGCAAGGCGCAGCGCGTCATCGCGCTGATCCGCCAGGCCGGTTACGACGCACCGATCTATCTGCATGGCGCGATGGAGAAGATCACGCGCTACTATGAAACCAGAGGCATTCCGCTCGGCGAGCTCAGGCCCGCACGCGGCATGAAGAAGGCCGATCTCGCCGGCACCATCACGCTGGCGCCGCCGAGCGCCGTCTCCGACATCTGGACGCGACGCTTTCCCGATCCGGTCACCGCCTTCGCCTCGGGCTGGATGCGGGTGCGCGCGCGGGCCCGCCAGCGCGGCGTCGAGCTGCCGCTGGTGATCTCCGACCACGCCGATTGGGACGGGCTGACCGCGACCATTGCCGCGACCGGCGCCGGCGAGGTCTGGGTCACCCACGGCCAGGAGGACGCGCTGGTGCACTGGTGCGGCACCAGGGGCCTTGCCGCGCGGCCGCTCGATCTGGTCGGCTATGGCGACGAGGAGGAGAGCGAGACGCCGGCGGAGGGCGAGGAGGCATGAACCGCTTCGCCGAATTGCTCGACCGTCTCGCCTATGAGCCCGGCCGCAACAACAAGCTGCGGCTGATCACCGCCTATTTCCGCGAGGTCGGGGATCCCGACCGCGGCTATGCGCTGGCGGCGCTGACCGGCGCGCTGTCGTTCAAGCACGCCAAGCCAAGTCTGATCCGCGATTTGATCGTCGAGCGCACCGACCCGACGCTGTTCGCGCTGTCGTATGATTATGTCGGCGACCTCTCGGAGACGGTCGCGCTGATGTGGAGGGCGTTCCCCTCCCCCCGCGAGAGCGGCTGGGAGGGGCTAGGGGTGGGGGGCGCTTCCGGATATCGCTCGACCGGCTCACCTAGCGGAACCGCCCCCCACCCCGGTTCGGGCCTGCAGCCCGACTCGGCCCTCCCCACCGCAAGCGGGGGGAGGGAGCCGCCCGGCATCGGCCACAACAATCCGCCCCCCGACGAGGAAGGCGAGCCGGTTGCGCCGGAGGGGCCGTTCCCGCATGTCCCCTCGCTGTCGGAGGTGGTGCACGGGCTCGCGACGGTCGGAAAGTCGGAGCTGCCGCGGCTTCTCGCCACCTGGCTCGACGGGCTCGACGAGACCGGCCGCTGGGCGCTGCTCAAGCTGATCACGAGCGAGCTGCGCATCGGCGTATCGGCCCGCCTCGCCAAGACGGCGCTCGCGAGCCTCAGCGAGGGCCAGGACCCGCCTGTCGAGCCTGACGACATCGAGCATGTCTGGCACGGGCTCGAGCCGCCCTACCGGGAGCTGTTCGCCTGGGTCGAGGGCCGTGGGCCGCGGCCGGAGGGCGACAATCCGGCCCCGTTCCGCCCGCCCATGCTGGCCCACCCGCTGGAGCATGAGGATTTTGCCAAGCTCGATCCGGCCGCCTTCTCGGCCGAGTGGAAGTGGGACGGCATCCGGCTTCAGGCGGCAGCCGGGCGGGACGGCTCGGGGCGGCT
>NZ_JAFAVV010000426.1 GCF_019242285.1 Bradyrhizobium sp. | reverse complement strand
TGATGCGCTCTGGTCCCTCCTGGAACACGCCGGAGGGCGCGACGGCATTTTGCGCCTGCAGCGAGGAAACGATGGATCGGGTGTCGAGCCCGAGCGCTGCAATTTTCCGGGTCGAAAATTCCAGGAAAATCCTTTCATCCTGCGCGCCGAGAATGTCGACCTTGCCGACATCCGGGACGGTCAGGACTTTTGCGCGAATGTCCTCGACGCGGTCGCGCAACTGGCGCTGGCTCAGGCCGTCGCCGGTGAACGCATAGATGTTGCCGAACACGTCGCCGAAACGGTCGTTGAAGCCGGGGCCGACCACGCCTTGCGGGAGCTCGGCCTTGATGTCCGCAATCATGTTGCGGACGCGCGCCCAGGTCGGCGCGACGTCGGCCGCCTTGGTGGTGTCGCGCAGATAGACGAATACCGTGGTCTGGCCCGCAACGGTGACGCTCTTGGTGTAGTCGAGCTGTTCCAGCTCTTCGAGCTTCTTCTCGATCCTGTCGGTGACCTGGCGCGTCATTTCCTCCGGCGACGCGCCGGGCCATTGCGCCCCGATCACCATGGTCTTGATGGTAAAATCAGGATCTTCCTGCCGCCCGAGCTGCAGATAGGCGAACATGCCCGCCGCCATAAAGGCGATCATGAAATACCAGACGAGCGAGCGATGTCCGAGTGCCCAGTCGGAAAGGTTGAAGCTTTTCATGGCGTGGTGTCCTGTTCGATGCGGACTTGCTGTCCTTGTTTGAGGCTGTGGATTCCGGCAGTCACGATGCGCGCCCCTGCAGTCAGACCGCTGGTGACACGGATGCCTCCGTCGTCTTCGGAGAGCTCGACTTTGTGCAACGAGACCGTGCTCGTTGGGTCGTCGACGACCCAGACAAAATTCTCAGCGCCTACCTTGAGCACCGCGGATGTGGGCACCCGGAGAATCCGGCTGTAAGTCTCGCTGAGTCTTGCTGTGATGGTGCTCCCGAGCCGGAAGCTTTCGGGCGGATCATTCAAGGCGATGCGAACGCGGCGCATGCGGGTCACTTGATCGGCTTGCGGCGCAATTTCGCGAATTCGGCCCTGGATCTGAACGTCAGGAAGCAGCTGCAGGCCGACGGTGAATGGCAAACCGACTGTCAAGGGCACCGGGAAGTCCGCGCCGATATCGACTACGGCCTCTCGGACATCGGGCCGCGCAACGGTCACGACACTCTGACCCGGCGAAACGACTTGTCCCACCTCGGCGCTCACGGCCGTGACCACACCGGCGAAATCGGCCTTCACTTGAGCATAACCCTGCTGTTCGACAGCCTTGGTCAGGTTCGCTCGGGCACGAGCGGTTGATGCCTGCGCACCCGCGCGCACCTGCTCTGCGTCGTCAACCATCTGCTTTGTCGTGGCGTCGGTCTTGATCAGGATCCGCTTCCGCTCCTCGGTCCCGATTGCGTTTTCAAGGAGCGCCTCGGCTTTCGAAAGCTCCGCTTTCGCTGACTGCACGGCGAGCTCGAGGGCAGTCGGGTCGATTGCGGCGATCGTCTGCCCTTCGGTCACCAGATCTCCGACATTGACCGGGCGCGCGATGAGGCGTCCAAGCACACGGAAGCCGAGGTTGGTCTCATAGCGCGGCTGGACCGTTCCGACGGCCACAGTGCTGTCAGATGCGGCCGGTTCAATCACGGTGGACAGAACCGGCCTGACAGGCTCTGGCGTCTTCTCCTCCTGTTTGCAGCCGGCCACCGCCAAGGCCGAAGCGATGGTGCTTGCGATGACAAAATACCGTGTTCTCATGATCGATCCTCGCCAAATGTCACGGGTTGGCCAGAGCTCAGCAGCTTGCCTCCGTCGGTGACGACGCGGTCTCCGGCCTCGAGGCCTTCCCTGATCTGCACCGCTCCTGCCTCGTAAGCGCCGACAGTCACCGGCTTCAGTGACGCTGTCCTGGTCTTGGGATCGACGATCCAGACCGCGGGCTTTGACCCCACTGCCATCAGGGCGGTCCATGGCACGGTGATCTCGGTTGCGGGTTTCGTCCCGGCGGTGCCCGCGACGGCGCTTCCAAGCGCCATCGCAGCGGGTGGATTTTGGATCGCGACTTTCACGCGAACAGTGGAGCTCTTGGGATCGACGGCAGGCGATATCTCCCTGACGTAGCCTATAGCAGTCACGTCAGAACCCGAGACCAGCGCGAGCGAGACGCTGCCGCTCTCTACATCGCCCAGGAACATCGATTCAGGGACATCGAAGACGGCGTCGCGTTCGCCATCCTGCGCCAGCGTGAAGACCGATTGGGCGGCCTGCACGACTTGTCCGACCTCGAGGTTTCGGGCGGTAATCACACCGGCGGCGCGGGCGTGCAGTTCGGTATCTCCAAGCGCCTCGGTAGTCCTCCCCAGCTCCGCTTTCGCCGATTCAAGCGTGCTTTGGGTCGTTCGCAATTGCTCCTGCGCCTGGTCGTAGGCGACGCGGGTGGTGAATCCGCTCGAGAGAAGTTGGTTCTGCCGATCGAACGTCGCCTGCGCCACGCGCAGCTGGGCCTCCGCCGCAGCGACACTTGCGGTCGCGGCATCAAAATCAGCCTGCTGC
>NZ_JAFAVV010000413.1 GCF_019242285.1 Bradyrhizobium sp. | reverse complement strand
AGTCCGCGAGATCCCGGTGAAAAGTTGATGGCCCCATGACGACACTACAAGCAGCGAGCTCCGAGACTGCGTCGGGTCCGTTCTATGTCGACGCGCAAGCGGCGGAGGACTTCGGCCGCCGGCTTCTGGTCGCGCATGGGTTGCCCGAGGAGGATGCAGCGACGGTTTCGCGGTGTCTGGTGCTGGCCGATCTGCGCGGCGTCGATACCCACGGGCTGCAAACCCTGCCGCATTATCTCGAACGTGTCAGGCGCGGGCTGATCAACCCGCGTCCGAATTTGAAGGTCGAGCGTGTGACCCCGATGGCCGGTTCGCTCGACGGGCAGAATGCGTTCGGCTTTGTGGTCGCGACCAAGGCAATGGCTGAGGCGATCGATATGGCGCGCGAGTTCGGCGTGGGCATCGTCTCGGCGCGCCGCAGCACGCATTTCGGCATGGCCGCCAATTATGCGCTTCAGGCGATGGACGCAGGTTATATCGGCATCGTCTTCACCAAGCATCGCGCGCGATGCCGCCCTGGGGCGGCCGAGAAGGGCTGTTTGGCACCAGTCCGATCGCGGTCGCAGCCCCTGCCAGCAAACGCTGTTTGATCTCGACATGTCGCCGGCGGTCGCTGCGCGCGGCAAGATCCGGCGCGCGGCGCGGTGTGGGCAATCGATCCCGCTTGGTTACGCGCTCGACGCCAAGGGCCGCCAAACGACGGATCCGAACGTTGCGCTCGATGGCGGCACGGTGCAGCCGATCGGTGGCCCGAAAGGGTCGGCGCTGGCGATGCTGATGGACGTGATAGGCGGTGTGATTTCCGGAGCAGCCTTCGGCGGCGAAGTCCGCAACCATTTCGAGGATTACGAAGCGCCGCAGAATGTCCGCCATTTTGTCATGGCCATAAAGCCGGATCTGTTCGTCAGCCGGGAGGAATACACGCGACGGATGGTCACGCTGGTGCAACGGGTGCACGCCGATCCTACCGCGGAAGGTTTCGATGAGGTGATCATGCCCGGCGAGCGCGAGCGGCGGCCAAGAGGCCAAACATCGCCGCACCGGGGTGCCGTTCCACGCCAAAGAGATGGCCGCGTTGCAGGACGCGGCTGCCAAGGCCGGGCTGCCACCGCTGCCGGTTTCCGATAGCCCATTGAGCTAGTCTCCTCAGGGCAGCACTCGGAATGGCAGCGAATGGGCGCGGCATTGCGCTGTCCCTCGGTAGGAAACAGAGCGTGTGGACTGGTGGGTCTAACGATGTAGTGGGCCGCCGCTACCAGATCTACGATTTTCCACAGGCGGTTACGATTGCCTAAGCGGGGGAAGCGATCCGAGCGGGTGGCGCCCGGAGCGCTTCGATCGTCAACATGTCGTCGGTCGCATCGATGCGTGCGCCGGCTCTGTCGGCTTACGCCTTGGCTAAAGCGGCGACCGTCGGCCTCACCACTGGCTCGCCCTGCTGGAGGATGCGGCCGTATCTGCATCAGCGCCCACTAGTTTGTGCGTCTTTCGATGGGCGGTGTGGAATCCCCACGGTGTTCTGCAAGAACAGGGACCGGCAGCCTAATGACGACGTCGCCGCCAAGTTTCTTCTCGCGGTGACGGGGCGGTTTCTGCTTGTCCCGTAGGGTGCGCACCTGATCGGCCGTCTACCAACGCCGGATTGTAGTAGCCAGTCGCGGGCGCTGCAGGATTGGATACGGCTCATCATGCCCAATGGCGATCGACCTTGTGCTCGAGCCATATCGTGGCCGAAAGGCCATGGTGAGAAAGAGCTAAGCCGCGACGACTATCTGCCCTGCGGGTACTGCACGCGATGGAGGAGCTGTTTCGAAATGTTCCTTATGGGCCTGAAGCGCACTCAACCTGTCTGCCCATCGCCGCAAGTCGTTGATGTTAAAGCCAATGCGACCGCCCTCCGAGCGCACCACCCAATGTTCCTGTTACGTTCAGCGGAGGCATGACACCACCATCCCGCGGCGCGCTGGCGTCCGGGTTCCGGGCCTTGCTTCTCCCTCCGCTGAAGCAGAGGGCGCAGGGAATGCCGGGCGCTGGCCTCGCCCATGGCCCGCCTGCAACAAAAAACGCAGGCGGCAGTCACCACAGGTTCAGCCGAGACATCCCGGCATTCCCCGCGCAACGGTTTTAACGGCTTACTTCGCGCTCTCCCCAGGGACCGGCTTTCTTGCCCCTGTCGGCCGCCGGACTCGTCGTGTCCGAGCGACCTTGACGCCAGCACCGGGGCGCCAGGACCACGCGACTTGGCCGTGCGCATCGTGCTGTTCGTCCGCATGGAGACCACGCTGCAGCCCGACCCGCCCATCGCATCCCGCGCTCAACGTCCGTGACGATCGCGATACGCCCCTCGAGTGAGGCGGGACGGGCGGATCATGCCGCAAATTCGGTAAACAGGAAAGTAGTTTATTTTTATCCGAAGGGCTGGACAAGGAGTCAAAATCAGGCGCCCGGCTTCTTGACCGGCCTTGGCCTTGCGTTTCGTCCGTGCGCCAAGCGCCAATGCGATGGCGCCGGGCTGTTCGGTTCGGCGAGACACCGAAGGTCGCGCGCAACCAGGCTGCTTCCTGCACAATAAATGGCCTGCGGCGAGGTCGCGACCGCTCGATATGTCGCAGCGCTCCATCCACACGCCTTCACCGGGGCGTCATCGAACTTCGCTAGCGCTCGGGCTCACGCGAAGCTCGAGGAATCCTCATGTCGACCACGTTGCCCGTTCTTGGCGCCGCGCTCTCCGTCAAATCGATCCCCGCGCATCGCGACTGGCTGCTGGAACGGCAACGCGATCTCGAAATCCAGGATTTCTTTCGCACCGATCTGCTCGACGGCGACTGGCGGGGCACGGCCAACGAGATCAAGTCCATGCTCGACGGCCACACCGGCCGCGTCGGCATCCACGGCCCGTTCTGGGGCTTCAAGATCGACAGTCATGATCCGATGATCCGCCGCGCCGTTACCAAGCGGCTGCTGCAAGGCCTCGAAGTCGCCGACTATCTTGGCGCGACGCAGATGGTGATCCACTCTCCGTTCACGACGTGGGACTACAACAATCTGGACATGTTGCCGGACAATCGCGCCAATCTCGTCGAGCGTGTTCGCGCAACGCTGAGCGATGTGATCGCCACCGCCGAGCAGGCGAATTGCGAGATCGTCATCGAGAACATCGAGGACAAGGATCCGCACGACCGCGTCGTTCTGGCGAAGGCGCTTGATAGCGCCAAGGTGCGTGTCTCGCTCGATACCGGACATGCGAACTACGCGCATTGCTCGACCGGCGCACCGCCGGTCGACTACTATGTCGAAGCCGCCGGCGACATGCTGACGCACGTCCATCTCCAGGACACCGACGGCTATGCCGACCGTCACTGGGCGCCCGGCGAAGGCAACATCCGCTGGACGGCGGTGTTCCGGTCACTCGGACGCCTCAACTCCAATCCGCGCCTGATCATCGAGCTGCGCAACCACGATCACGTGCGCGCCGGCGCGGCCTATCTCGCTTCACTCGGTCTCGCCGAGTAGCCCATCCGCTCCCTTTACTTGAAGGGACGGAGAAGCCACGGCCGCTCATGCTGTTTCATCCGCACCCCTCACTTCTCCGGCCGTGAATCCCGGCCGCCGATGGCGCAGCAACATCAGGAACGTGAGTGCGGCGCATGACAGTGCCAGAGTGAATCCCAGAAGGGCATGGCTGCCGAAACGCAACAACATCCCGGCAAGAACTGGAGGCGAGGCGGCGGAGATCAGGTTGAGCGGCAGCGCGATATGCGATGAGGCCCTCGTGAACGCGGCCTTGTCGTAGAAGATGAGCGGCATCGTCGCCCGAACCACGGCAAGCGCTCCGCTGCCGATGCCATAGAGCAGGACGAAGCCCGCGATGGCCGCAAATTGTCCATGGCTCATCATCAGCAGGAGCATCGCGGTAATCAGGATAATGGTGGCGACCAGGCCGGTCGTAATGGCATCCCAGCGCGCGCCTCCCATGAAGTCGATCGCGCGGGCGCTGACCTGGATGATGCCGAGCAGCGAACCCAGCGCGAGGGCCTGCGACGGCGAAAGTCCTTCCGCCTTCAACAGCTCGACCAACAGAGCGCCCATGCCGAGCGTCACGACGACGTTCAATCCGCTGGCCGCCGTGATCAGGTGGAACGTGCTCCGTGACGGGATCGCGGCCGGGGTCGGCGCGGTCCTTTGCGGCGCAGGCTGGTCGACCGGCAGGCGGCGGGCGGGCAAGCCGAATGCGTAGAGCGGAGCCGAGAGCAGAAGCATCACGGCCGCGTAGGTGAGGCACGCCGTCCGCCAGCCCGCCGCGTCGGTGAGCAGCGACGTGATGGGCCAGAACACGCTGCTGGACAGGCCGGTCACCAGCATCAGCGCGCCGATCGCGCGCCTGGCGTTCTGTCCGACGATTTCGTGGAGCGCAATGTAGGAGGCCGTCGAAAGCGACGCGCTGCCGGCGGCGCCGAGGATCCCCCAGGCCGCAAAATAGAGCAGGGGGTCTTGTGCGAGCGAAAGCAGCAGAAAGCCGGGCACGGCCACGATTGTCCCCGCCACCATCACGCGCCGGGCGCCAAATCGAACAAACGGCCCGGTCAGCCACGGTGCGCACAATCCCATGGCGACGTAGAGCGTCGATGTGCCGGCGAACACCGATGCAAGGTCCATCTGCAGATCGGCGGCAATCTGCCTGCCGATGATCGCGGGCAGGCTGATCGTGCCCCAGCCGATCACTTGCGCGATCGACAATGTGACCATGGCGCCGATGGTCGTCCTGTCAGGAAGCGATGGCATGCCGGCGTCTGTGCGCACCGTGGCGGTGCCGATTTGCGAGCCCGTGCGGTTCAATCATCGAATGGCCGTGGGGCCGTCCTCTCTCACCCTTATTCGCGACAAAGGCGCACAGGAGCTCTGGATCGACCGAGAGCGATCCGCGTCTCCCCCGATCGATTCGCGGCGCCCGACCGTTCAGCGTCACATCAGAACGTAGCGGCTCGCGAGGATGCGGATCAATGCGGAAATGGACATGGAGGGGTTGTGTACAAGGCGCTCGGCGGGCCTTGCCATCGGCCTCGTTGCCCGCTTCACGACCGGGGCGGCGGTCATGATCGTTGCCGCGACGTGACGGCTCGATGAGGTGAAGCCCGACCGCCACACGCGCGACGGCGAACTCCGAATCCTGTGGCAGGATCGAGGCCCTGTCACATATCCATAATGAAACCGGGGATAGCTGTGCCGGGAAGTCGGAGGGTCGAAGTCGACCGGCCGCGCGGTTGGGTGCATTGGAAGTCCGTATGCGATGAGGCGTGGTGGTCCGGGAGTGCCGAGGCAGGCTCGAACGGCTTGTCGGTCGGTGGCGATTCCTGGCCGCGGCGAGAGAGCGCGTTGGGTCAGCCACGTTCTGTGCTGGACCGGGCAGGCCTGGCTTCTCGCCGGGTCTGTTGCGGTCGCGATGGCCGGGGACTATGCCGCGCCCGAGCCGTCGAACGGCCAACGTAGCTTCGACATCCCCTCGCAAGAGCTGTCCACGGCGCTGAGCGAGTATAGCGCTGCGACCGGCATCAGCATTCTCGTCGACGGCAGTCTGTCCACCGGACGCATGTCCGCGTCCGTCAAGGGGGTTTTCAGCCCGGCGGCAGCGTTGCAATCCTTGCTGGACAGGACCGGACTGACAGTGCGCTACGCAACGCCGACGGCGCTTGCGCTCGTGCCGGCTTCGCCAACGCCGGGGCGGGCGGTGGACCTCGTGCGGGAAAGCTATTTCGCGGCGATCCAGGCTGCGGTCGTGCGCGTCCTCTGCAAACACGCCGGCACCCGTCCGGGGCAATACAGGTCTGTGGTGCGGCTCTGGATCGATCGCTCCGGCATCGTCCAGCGCTCCGAGATTCTCGCCTCCACGAAGGCGATCGAGGCGCCGGCCGGCGACAACGGACGAGAGGAGCGGGCGTCGGTCATCATCGTCGAGTTCCTGGGTTTCGGCGGCGCGCCGGAAGGAGAAGATACCCCCAATCGGCGTCCCTGCGACGCTGGTTGCGATCCCGCAGTCGGGCCACGGACCCAGAACCCGCTCAGCTCGGTTCAGGTGGTCGGCGCCGGCTCCTTGTCTCCCAACGAGACGCAACTCCTGACCGAGGAGGAGCGCAGCAAGATCCAATAGGGGCTGCCTCGGACGGAAAGCACCGACACGCACCGCTCCATCGGGCCGCGCGAGCGTCTGGAATTTTTCAAGCGCCGAGGGACTCGAGCAGGCTCGGCGGCAGTTCTAGAGCTTTTTCCGTTCCGATGGAGTCGGAACGGAAGCTCTAGCTCTTTTGTTTTGACGCGTTTTCTTCACGCGAACCGGTATCCACTTCGCTCGAAAACGCCCTAGCCGTAAGCGTCGCTGTTGATCCCGTATTCCTCGTAGATCGAGAGCGGATTGCGGTTGGGGAACAGCCGGCATTTGGCCTGCGCCAGGTGCAGGCTGACGGCGGCGGGCTCGCGACCGTGGGCGAGCAGCTTCCGGATGTCCTCCATGTGCGTGCGCGGCTGGTGCTTTTCGGGAAGCTGCTCCAACGCGACCAAAGCCGTCGCCAATGCTTCGACAACCACCCATTCGTCGTGGCCGGTAATTCCCTTTCTCGGCATTCGCTCACCCCACCTATCGTGGTGATCAAATTCTACCCCGGTCCCGACAAATCCGCCATGGAGGTGTGGCTTTTGCGCGGCCTATTCCGCCTTGAGGCCGGCAAACTTGACGACACCGGCCCATTTCCCGGTTTCGTCGGCCACCAGCTTGCCGAAATCGGCCGGCGATCCCGGCATCACGTCGCCCCCGATCGCGGCGAAGCGTGACTGCATGGTTGCGTCGGCAAAGGCGGCGTTGATCTCCTTGTTCAGCCGCTCGACGATTTCGGGAGGCGTCTTCGCCGGCGCGGCGATGCCGTACCATTGGCTCGCGTCATAGCCGGGCACGGAAGCTGCGATCGTCGGCAGATCGCGCAGCACCTCGGCGTGCGAGACCGTGGTGACCGCGAGCGCGCGAAGCTTGCCGCTCTTGATGTAGTCGGTGGTTCCCGGCGCCGCCGCGAACAGGGCCTGCACCTGGCCGCCGAGCAGATCCGCCATGGCCGGCCCCTGGCCGCGGTAGGGAATATGGACCATGTTGGTGCCGGCCATCGCATTGAACAATTCGCCCGCCATGTGCGGCGCGCTGCCGATCCCGGCGGACGCCATGTTGATCTTGCCGGGGTTGGCCTTGGCGTAGGTGATCAGTTCCGCGATGCTGGCCGCGGGAACCGAGGGTTGGACCAGCACGACCATGGGCACGCGGATGACGCCGGCAACCGGCGCGACGTCACGCAGGAAGACGAAGCTCAGTTTCGGGTAGAGCGAGGCGTTGACGGCGTTGGGCAGGGTCGCGAGCAGCAGAGTGTAGCCGTCGGGCGAGGCCTTGACCACCGCTTCGGTCGCGATGTTGCCGTCGGCGCCGGTGTGGTTCTCGGTGATGAACGGCTGGCCCAGGCGCTCGGACAGCCATTGCCCGATGAGGCGCGCGGTGATGTCGACGCCGCCGCCGGCCGAAAAGCCCGCAAGAATGCGGACGGGATGGTCCGGATAGGCCGCGTCCGCCGCGACCGGCTTCACGCCGGCCGACAGCACGGCCGCGCCTCCCATGTATTTCAGCACGTCGCGTCGCCTCACGGTCGCCTCGGGATCGAACCTGCCATCGTCCTGGTTCCACGCATGGACGAAAATCCCGGAAGTTGCAAACGGAAGGAGCAGGCCGCCATTCTTGGTTGTTTCGAGGCGATCAGCTTCGCGCGGTGCGTCGGCCGCCAAGCGTTGCCTTCTTGTTTACGGCCTTTGCGTAGATTGCCCCTGTGCGGGGTTCTTGCGGGTTGCTTTGGACTTGCGTGAACCGAAAATACGAAGGACTACTTGGGTACCGCCAACCCATAAGAGCACCCATATGAGACTTTTTAGCTTCGCTTATCGCTTTGCCACCAACTTCGCGTTTCTGGCTGCGATATATATGAGCCTGAACTACATCGAGAAATACAGCAACAGGGCGGTGCTGGCCATCGTGGTGCTGCTGTATGCCGCCTTGCGCGCGGCTTCGGCGTTGCGCTCCTTCCACTTCTTCGGACGCATCGAGCGGCTGGAAGCCGAGGCGCGGCGTATCATCGCGCTGATCACCGAGGGTGGGGCACAATCGCCGCTGCGCAAGCAGACGGTCCAGGACGTCGCGCAGCTGCGCCGCGACGGCGAGATCAAGTCCTTCATCGATCTGTTCTTCCTGGCCGCCATCACGCTGCTTTGCGTCGCCAAGATCGTGACCGAGTGAGGATAGGTCGCTCAAGGTGAGCCGGATTCCAGCTCGCCTTGAGATGCCTCGCCGGGCAGCAGCCGCTTCGTCAGTTCTTCGTACATCATCCGGTTGCCGTCGGCGGAGAAGTGGTCGTCGCCGACGATGTAGAGGTGCTCATACCAGTCCTTGTCGCGGTCGGTGGCCGCGAAGAACACTGGGAACAGGTCGATGAAGGCCTTGCACCGGGCAGGGCAGAAATCCCGCCACAGCCGGACCTGGCGGCTGTCGCGGTCGTTCTGCGCGATCTGCTGGGCCCACGGATAGACGACGAGGGTCAGCGGAATGCCGCGGCTTGCGAGGAGATCGGACAGCTTGCCCATGTTCTGGAGCGACCGCGCAATGCCGCCGTCGACCCCGAGCGGCTGGTAGCGGACGGCTTCCGGATGCGGCGTGGTCCAGCCGATCCGGTTGTGGTCGGTCTCGATTCTCCTCCGCTTGTTGCCGTTGAGCGTCTGCAGCCAGCGCTTCACCGTGATGCGCAGGCGGTTGGTGACGGCGAAATGATCGATGAAGAAATCGCGCTTGATGGCGGGAGGCGGAACGACGCCGGGAGGCGTCGTGCAGTATTGATGGTATTTCGGGTCGTCGTCGATGCAGAAATAGGACGTCGCTTCGTCCTCGACGTCGGAAGAATCGGAGAACAGCACGACCTCGTCGAACTTCAGACCGCGATCAAGCAGGTACTTGATCTTCCTGTAGTAGATGCTCGGCGAATAGGAGGCGACGCCGGCGTCGAGGAACTCGACCTTGTCGGATAGTTTCTCGCCTCGTTGCGCGAGCAGGCCGGCGAACGAATCCTCCCAGGTCATCCCGATTCCTTCCGTGAAGGAATCGCCGATCAGCAGAATCCGGTGGGCGTCGGACCGCATCGGCACATCACGCGCGGAGCCGTCCTTGAAGCCGAGGCTGTTGGTGAACAGCGGGTAGCGTACCTCGCCCCAGACGTCATAGCCGTCGAATCCGGGCGCAAGACCGTGATCGTAGACGGGGTCGTAGACGCGGGCGCTGCGCTCGCGCTCCTGGCCGTGCATGAAGGTGGAATAGGCGAAGTCGAACAGCACGAACAGCCCGAGGCAGTAGAGGACCATCACGACGCCGGTCAGCATGCGCCTGAGCGCGGACGCCGACTTGAATGAGGCCTTTGAGAGTGGGCTGTCCGGCATCGCCTTTACCGTTCGCGCACCTGGTGGCGCCAATGAGATCTCTCCAGTTCATCGCAAGCGGGCCATAATGAGGCGGAAAAAAACGATCCGTGATACTTGCACCCGTTCGGTCGCTGCGAAATAAGACGAGCCGCAATGGCGTCTTGTGGCAGCTGTGATGGGCCAGTCAACTCACGAAAGCTTTGTTCGGGAAGAAATATCCGCGCCGGGCTCGGACCGTAGCTTCGGTCTGGTGATGGCGGCGGCGCTCTTGGTCGTGAGCCTGCTCAACGGCTGGCATCGAGGGCGTCTGTGGCCGTGGGAGTTGGGCCTCGCACTCGTCTTCTTGCTGGCCGCCTGGCTTGCGCCATCCGCGCTCCATCCGCTCAACCGCCTGTGGATGCGGCTCGGCCTCGTCCTGCACAAGATCGTCAATCCGATCGTCATGGGACTTTTGTTCTACGGCACGATCTGGCCGACCGGAATCGTGATGCGTCTTCGGGGCAGGGACCTGTTGCGCCTGAAACGCGAGCCGGCTGCGGAAAGCTATTGGATCGTGCGCGAGCCCGGCCCCGCGCCGGAGTCGATGAGAGACCAGTTCTGAGGGTGGATTTCACATGATGGACTTCCTGGCCGAACTGTGGCGCTTCATGCGGGCGCGGAAGAAATTCTGGCTGCTGCCGATCCTGATCATGATGGTCGTATTCGGCGGCCTCGTCGTGCTGACCAAAGGCACGGTGTTCGCGCCGTTCATCTACACGCTGTTCTGAGCCATGCGCATCCTCGGCATTTCCGCCTTCTACCACGACAGCGCCGCCGCGCTGGTCGAGGATGGCCGCATCGTCGCCGCCGCGCAGGAGGAACGTTTCACGCGCAAGAAGCACGATCCGTCGTTTCCGCGTCATGCGATCGGCTATTGCCTGGAGGCGGCCGGCGCGAAACTGTCCGAGGTCGACCACGTCGCTTTCTACGACAAGCCGTTCCTGAAGTTCGAGCGATTGCTCGAAACCTACATCGCGCTCGCGCCGAGAGGCTTTCGCTCGTTCCGGATGGCGCTGCCGCTCTGGCTGAAGGAGAAGCTGTTCCAGAAGAGCCTGTTGCGCAAGCAGTTGAAGGCGTTCGACGAGGCGTTTTCCGCCGACCGGCTGCTGTTCACCGAGCATCATCTGAGCCACGCCGCGTCGGCGTTCTTTCCTTCGCCGTTCGACAGGGCCGCGGTGCTCACCATGGACGGCGTCGGCGAATGGGCGACGACCTCGGCGGCGATCGGCGACGGCAGCAAGCTCGAGATCTTCCAGGAAATCCACTTTCCGCATTCGCTCGGGCTGCTCTACTCTGCGGCTACCTACTACACGGGGTTCAAGGTCAACTCGGGCGAATACAAGGTGATGGGGCTCGCGCCGTACGGCCGGCCCAAATACGCGCAGCTCATTCTGGACAATCTCGTCGACCTCAAGCCCGATGGCTCGTTCCGGCTCGATCTGTCCTATTTCGATTATTGCACCGGGCTCACCATGACCAACGAGCGGTTTGCAAGACTGTTCGGCGCGCCGGTGCGCGGCCCCGACCAGCTCTTGACGCCGTTCCACATGGACGTCGCGGCCTCGATCCAGGCCGTGCTCGACGAGGCCGTGCTGCGGCTGACGCGCAGCCTCGCCGAGCAGACCGGGGCGCGCAATCTCTGCCTGGCGGGCGGGGTGGCGCTGAACTGCGTGGCCAACGGCAAGGTGCTGCGCGACGGCAAGTTCGACCGGATCTGGATCCAGCCCGCCGCCGGTGACGCCGGCGGCGCGGTCGGCGCGGCGCTCGCCGCCTACCACCAGTTCAAGGCCCAGCCGCGCGTCGCGGCACCGGCGGATGCGATGAGGGGCGCGTTCCTCGGCCCCGAATTCGCACAAGACGAGATCGAGCGCAGGCTGGCGGCGGCCGGCGCGCGCTTCTCGGTCCTCGACGAGGCGGAGATGGTCGCTGCTGCTGCGCGGGCGCTGGCCGACCAGCTCGCGGTCGGCTGGTTCCAGGGCCGCATGGAATTCGGTCCTCGTTCGCTCGGCGCGCGCTCGATCCTGGGCGATCCGCGCTCGCCGACCATGCAGAAGAATCTCAATCTCAAGGTCAAATATCGGGAAAGCTTCCGGCCGTTCGCGCCCGCGGTGCTGCGCGAGGATGTCGCCGACTGGTTCGAGCTCGATTCCGACAGCCCCTATATGCTGATCGTCGCCGACCTCAGGACGGACAAGCGGCGGGCGATGAGCGCGGACGAGGAGGCGCTGTTCGGCATCGACAAGCTGAACGTCGCGCGCTCGGAAATTCCGGCCGTGACCCATGTCGATTATTCCGCGCGGATCCAGACGGTCAGCGCCGACACCAATCCGCTGTTTCACCGCCTGCTCACGCAGTTCAAGGCGCTGACGGGGTGCCCGGTGCTGGTCAACACCAGCTTCAACGTGCGCGGCGAGCCGATCGTCTGCACGCCCGAGGATGCGTTCCGCTGCTTCATGGGCAACGAGCTCGATCTGCTCGTGGTCGGCAACTGCATGCTGAGGAAGCCGGAGCAGGACCCTGCGCTCAAGCAGGACTACAGCTCCGCCTTTGAGCTCGATTAGCGCCTTCTCAGGGTGGCGATCCGGACCGTAGGCCGGCCGCCCGCCTCGGCATGAACGCGCCGCTGCGGCAGATGACGGCCATGCGCGAAGCGGCCGCGGACTTGCCGTCTCGGGGCGGGAACCGGCGTGGCGTCGCCCTTGACCTCCGCGGTCGTCGCCGGCTGATCATCAGCATGACGCCGCAGGAACGGGAAAGGCTGGAGCGTTGCGCGGGCCGTTTCCGGGATGCTGAAAACCGTCGCCGCCGGTACGGGCAACGAGACGACGGAGTCCTGCGTCGACGACGCGGCCGGATAAGGCCATGACGCTGGCTCAGGCGGCGGCACGCCGTGCCGCCTGGCGCGCGCGATCGGCTCGGCCGACAGCGGCAATGATGCGTCCAACGTGCCGAAATCCGGGGGCGCGGGCGCGGCATCCGCTTCGGGATGAGCGTAGATGAAGGTCGGAATTCTCGGCCAATGCGAGATCGCCACGTTCTCCGACGGCGGATGCAATTGCCATTGCTCCGGCCCGGCCGGCGTTGCGGGCTGCGCTGGCGTGGCCGGCACGACATGGACGATGCGATAGCCGCGCGCTTTCAACTCATGCAGGATCCACGGCAGCGCCGCGACCGTGCGCGCCTGGATGTCGTGCAGCAGCAGAATGCCCTTGCCCTTGGCTTCCAGCCGCTTGATCGCGAGTTCGTAGACGCGCGAGGCGGGGATGCGCCGCCAATCGTCGGCGAGGAAGTCGGCGCTCCAGACCTGGATGCCGAGCGAGGCCAGATGATCCTCGGCGGCATCGGAACGGTTCAGGCCCGGCATGCGGAAGAACGGTGCCAGAGCGGCCGGATCGCTGAGCGTCGCCTTCGTCGACTCGATGCCCTGGTCGATCTCCTGCTTGATCCTGTCGGCCGGCATGCGCTGGAACGCCAGCGGATGATTCTGGGTATGGGTACCAATGGTGTGGCCCTCGGCGACGTATTTGCGCACACCGTCGGGATTGGCGCGGGCCTGCTGGCCGATGATGAAGAAGGTCGCCTTCACGCACTGATCGGCGAGGATCTGCAGCACCTGGCTGCTGTTCTTCGGCAGCGGACCGTCGTCGAAGGTCAGCACCACCTCGTGATCCCTGAGCGGAAGCGTCTCACGATACTGCATCGTGCCGATCCGGGGATGCTCGCGGGGATCGACGACAAGCGTGCGCGAGGTGCCGAGCGCATCGGGATGGCCGGGACAGGTTTCGGCGGTGGCCCTCCCGGCATGGAGAGCGAGCACCCCAAGGCACAACACCGTCAACGACGACGGCCACACGCCAGCCCAACGACTACCGCTCATGAAACACAGCCCGCATTCCAAGTCCGAGGACGGACGATCTCCGTTGCATCATGAACGCAGCGTGAATTGCCCGGCCTTCTGATCAGGGCACGCCGTCGAAGTCGACGGCCGGCCCGGTCGGCACCACATGGACGATGTGATAGCCATTGTCACGCAGATAGCGCAAGAATGCCGGCAGCATCGCGGCGGTGTGTCCTTTCGGGTCATGGAGCAGGATGATGCCCTTGCGTGCAACCGCCAGTCGGTCCGTCAACAGTCGCAGCTCCCGTTGCGGGGTCATCGGGTTCCAGTCGCTCGCCCAGAGATCGGCGCCGAACACGGCGATGCCGCGCGACTGCAGAAAATCGAGGGTCGCAGGCGTCGATTCGAAGCCGGGAAACCGGAAAAAGGGGGTGCTCGGCGTCGTCGCCGCGGTCCCGTGGAGGACTTTCTCGATCGCCGCGATGCCGCGGTCGATCTGATCGAAGGCCGCGGCCTTCGATATTCGCATCAGACTCGGATGGGTCCAGCTATGGTGCCCGATGGTGTGTCCCTCGGCGGCGATCCGCTTCGCCAGATCGGGTTGGTCGAAGGCTGACCTTCCGATCAGGAAGAAGGTGGCGCGTACGCATTCCTGTGCGAGCGCCGCGAGCACCTTCCCGGTCGTCGGCGGCGACGGCCCGTCATCGAAGGTCAGCACGACCTCGTGATCGCCGAGCGGCAGGGTCTGCGGAAAGCTCTTCAGGCCCACGCGTGGGTAGCTCACTGCGTCGACGGCGAGAACTCGTGACGTCCCCAGCGTTCCCTGGCGCGGACAGTCGGCCGCCCGCACCATGGTAACCGGCGCGAGCGCGATCACCAGCGCGATGGCGATCGCTTCGAATGAAGTCGCCTGCGGTGCCTGCCGACGCATATTTGGCATTGCCCTTTGTTGCCGATTGGGTATTCGGTGAATCGAGAAATGCAAGGACTTGATTTGGTTTCGGTTGCAGCGATTTCGCGCCCCGACGTCAAGTCCGAGACGATCAGGCCCAACTGTCAAACCGGCGAGGCGCGTCATGGCCGAACACATGCATGTTGTTCCCCGCGCCGATGCCGGGGTGCTCGAGCGCGCTCCGATGCGCGACGAGGATGGCGAGATCAGGCCTGATTTCGTCGCGGAAATTGCCGAGGCGATCGGGGCGGGTGACGCGTCCTTCCTCAAGGAAGTGGTGGCGGAGCTGCACGAGGCCGACCTCGGCGACCTGATCGCCGCGCTCGAAGCCGACGACCGCGTCCGCCTGGTGGAGCTCACCGGCGCCGACTTCGATTTCTCGGCCCTCAACGAGGTCGACACCGCGGTCCGCGAGGAAATCCTCGAGGAGCTCGAGCCGGAGACGGTCGCGGAGGGCGTTCGCGAGCTCGAGTCCGACGATGCCGTCGAGCTTCTGGAGGCGCTGGACCAGGAGGAGCAGGAAGAAATCCTGGAAAGGCTGCCGCCCTCGGAGCGCGACGCGCTGGAGCGCAGCCTCGACTATCCCGAGGATTCCGCGGGCCGGCGGATGCAGACCGACTTCATCACCGTCCCGCCGGACTGGAGCGTCGGGCAGGCGATCGACTATATGCGCGAGACCGAGGATCTGCCGCATCGATTCTACGAAATCTACGCGGTCGATCGCGCGCAGCGCTGGCAAGGTGCGGTGCCGCTGGACGCGCTGTTGCGCTCGCGCCGGCCGGTGCCGCTCGCCGACCTGATCGATGAGGATCGCCGCCGCATCGCCGTCACCGACGACCTGCAGGAGGTGGCCCGACTGTTCGGCAAGTACAACCTCGTCGCCGCGCCCGTCATCGACGGCAACGACCGGCTGGTCGGCGTCATCACCGTCGACGACGTCGTCGACGTGATCGAGGAGGAGGCCGACGAGGAGATCAAGGCGCTCGGCGGTGTCACCAGCGACGAGGAATTGTCCGACAGCGTCTGGACCATTGCCAGGGGCCGTTTCAACTGGCTCCTGGTCAATCTCGCAACCGCCTTTCTGGCTTCATCCGTGCTCGGCCTGTTCGAAGGCCAGTTGGAGAAGATGGTCGCGCTCGCCGTACTGGCGCCGATCGTCGCGAGCCAGGGCGGTAACGCGGCGACCCAGACCATGACGGTCGCGGTGCGGGCGCTGGCGACGCGCGAGCTCGGGCCGGGCAATGCCTTCCGCGTCATCCTGCGTGAAGGCCTGGTCGGGCTGGTCAATGGCCTTGCCTTCGCGTTGATCACCGGAATCGCAGCGGTTGCGTGGTTCCAGGTCCCCGGGCTCGGCTTCGTGATCGCGCTTGCGATCATCTGCAATCTGGTGGCCGGCGCGCTCGGCGGCATCCTGATCCCGATGGTGCTGGAGCGGGTGCGGGCGGATCCCGCGGTGGCCTCCGGCACCTTTGTGACGACCGTGACGGACGTGGTCGGGTTCTTCTCCTTTCTCGGCATCGCCACGCTGTGGTTCGGGCTGAAATAGATCAAGCTTTACAGGAACTTTTATCGTTAATCCGGCCTTAACGGGCTTCGCCGATGATCGCTCCGGGCGAGGGTGATATGATGCGGCGATTGCGATTGAAGGCGGATGGCAGGATTGTCGAGCTGCGGGACGGACAGGAGTTTCCGCTCGCCCCCGAAGCGCTGACGGCGTCGGGCGCACGTGGAACGCCGGAGGTGCGCGACCTGCGCCGTCGCGCACAGCTCACCCAGGAGGAGTTCGCCGCGCGTCTCGGTGTGCCCGTCGAAACCATCCGGAACTGGGAGCAGGGCAAGCGTGCTCCGCGCGGTCCGGCGCGGGCGCTGCTGACGGTGATCGCGCATGCCCCCGACACGGTCTTTGCGGCGCTGGCGAAATCCTGATCCGTAACCAGCGGCCAAGCTGATTCCTCAATTTCGTTGGTGTTGTGGTCCGCCCAAGGCATAATGGGGCGATCCTTGCGAGTTTCCCGTTCATGCACGTAGTCGAGGCCAATGGCGCAAGAATTCCGGCGATCGGGCTTGGCACCTGGGAGCTGAGCGGACGCACCTGTGCGCGCGTCGTCGAGCAGGCGATCAGGCTCGGCTACCGGCACATCGACACGGCGCAGGTCTACGAGAACGAGCGCGAGGTCGGCGAGGGCTTGCGTGCCTCCGGCGTGAGGCGCGACGAGATGTTCGTGACCACCAAGGTCTGGACCACGCATTTTGCCCCGAATGATCTCGAGCGCTCGACCAAGGAGAGTCTGGTCCGTCTGCGGATGCCCGAGGTCGATCTCCTGCTGCTGCATTGGCCGAATCCGCACGTCCCGCTCCAGGAGACCCTCGGCGCGCTCGCCCGTGCCAAGCAGATCGGGCTTTGTCGGCACATCGGGGTCTCGAATTTCACGGTGGCGCTGATCGAGGAGGCGGTCGGCGCCTGTCCGGAACCGCTGGTTTGCGACCAGGTCGAATATCATCCCTATCTCGATCAGGCCAAGGTGCGGGAGGCCTGCGCGCGGAATCACATGGCGCTGGTCGCCTATAGTCCAATTGCGAAGGGCCGCATCAAGAATGACGAGACCTTGGCGCGGATCGGGAAGATGCATGGCAAGAGTCCGGCGCAGGTCTGCCTGCGCTGGCTGGTCCAGCAGAATGTGTGCGCCATTCCGCGCACGTCGAAGATCGAGCGGCTGTCCGAAAACATCGATATTTTCGATTTCACCCTGTCGGATGACGAAATGAGCCGGATTTCGTGCCTGGGCGACGCCGGCCGCCGGCTCACCAATTTTGGATTTGCGCCGAAATGGGATTGAGGGCTTTTGGCGGGCGGCTATGTTAGCCGCCGCAGTGGCGGCACCCAACAATCGATCGGCGGCAATGGAAGTTCGGAACCTCTTCCGACCCGACATGGCGGTATCGGTGATCGCGCATGTCCTGCTCATCGAGCTGATCGTCCTGTTCGCCGGCGTGCAGCCGTACTCGACCAGGTCGGCGGAGCCGATCGCCGTCGATCTGGTCGCGCCGGAAGAAGTCAAGCAAGAGCCGGCTCCCCAGCCGCAACCGCCGCCTCCTGAGGCGTCGTTGACGACTCAGGACGTGTCGGCGGGGCCGACCAACCCCTTTACGTCGGCGACGACGTCCACTCCGCGCCAGCCGCCTTCGGAAAATTCCCCTCCGCCCGCGGCCGCGCCTCAGCCACCGCCGTCCCCCGCCGCGTCGCAGCCCGCCACGTCGCAGCCGGCGAAGGCACCAGTGGCGCCGCCGCAAGCAGCACCATCCCCGGGCTATGTCCAGCCAGATCCCGATATCACCGTCAAATACCATGTGATGCTTGGCTTGCCGCTCGAGCTGCCTCGGGAGACGCCGCTTGCCTCAGTCGATGCTTCCCATGATGGCGGCGATGGCAGGGATTCAGCGCCCAGCGACGTGGGCTCCGGCGTGGTGGCGACGTTTCGGAATCACTTGAAGACCTGCTCGAAGCTGCCCCCGACAGTCGCGCCCTCCGACAATTTCATCATCAAGATGCAGGTGGTGATGCGGCCGGATGGCGGGCTCGCGGCCGAGCCGAGCATGGTGCAGGGGCCTCGCCCGTCCCAGAAGCTCGTCGATTTCCGCGACAGTGCGGTGCGCGCCATCGTGGCATGCGCGCCATACACCATGTTGCCGGCGGACCGCTACCGCGAATGGAAGGTGCTCACCTTCTCGCTCAGGCCGCAGGATTTTGCCTCCTGATCGAGGGCAGCGGCGTGCTATGCCGGACCGCCCAGCGAAGGACCGTTTACATGACCCTCAAACTCGTGATCGGCAACAAGAACTATTCGTCATGGTCGATGCGGCCGTGGCTTGCGATGCGCGCGAGCAACATCGGCTTCGAGGAAGTGTTCATTCCGCTCTACACCGAGGATCCCGCCGACAAGGCGCGCATCGTCAGCTTCACGCGTTCGGGCAAGGTGCCGGCGCTGATTGATGGCGACGTCACCGTCTGGGATTCGCTCGCGATCATCGAATATCTCGCCGAGCGTTTTCCGGAGAGCCGGCTTTGGCCCGAAGATCGCGCGAGCCGCGCGCATGCGCGATCCATCTCAGCCGAAATGCATTCCGGCTTCCTGCCGTTGCGCAGCGAATGCGGCATGAATCTGCACCGGCCGATCCGCGCGGTCGCGTTGTCGGCGGACGCGCGCGCCAATATCGCGCGGATCGAGGAGATCTGGACCGAGTGCCGGGAGCGCTATGGCAGGCTCGGACCGTTCCTGTTCGGCGCGTTCGGCGCAGCGGATGCGATGTTTGCGCCGGTGGTGCACCGCTTTCGCACCTATGCCGTCGAGGTGGCGCCCGCGGTGCGAGCCTACATGGATACCATGATGGCGTTGCCGGCTTTCGACGAGTGGACGAAGGCAGGGCTTGCCGAGACTCTCATCATCGAGCGGATCGAAGCCTTGTGAGTGCATGGACCTGCACGCCGGCGCTTGACGCGTGACGGCGGAGGCATACTGATCTGATCATCATCGTTCTCCGAGATAAGGAGCCAGCCATGGGAATTCTCGATTCGCTGGAAAGTTCGGGCATCCTCGGCAAGCTCGGCGCCGCCGTGCTTCCCGTCGTGCTGAGTGAAGTGATGGGCACGGGCAGCCAGGGCGGCCTCAATGCCATCGTCGCGAAGCTGGAGCAGGCCGGCTTCGGCGATCAGGTCAAGTCCTGGATCGGAACCGGCCAGAACCTGCCGATCAGCGCGGATCAGGTCCGTCAGGTGCTCGGCAACGACACGATCCGGCAACTGGCGGCCAAGTACAACATTCCCGTCGATCAGATCGCCGAGGTGCTGGCGCATCAACTCCCGGTGGCCGTGGACAAGGCAAGCCCTGACGGCAAGCTTCCGCACAACGCCTAGTAGGTGGTGCCGCAAGCCACGATGGTGGCCCGGCGACCGCTTTCCATCAATATCCCGCTGAAAAAACTGCGGAAAATGTGCATTTGGCATGACGGGATGTGGCTGGCCAATGCGCAATTCTGCGTGTTATACAGCGCCCCGGTTTTCCAGATGGCCCTGCGCGGGACCCTTGAGCGCGCGGGCCGGTATCCCAGTATGATGGAGAGGGCGTTGAAGCACAAATTCCCTGTTGGATCGACCGTCTACTTCACTGCAAGCAACGTTTCGCGTCCCGCGGCGACCGGCACCTACCAGGTGATCCGACAACTGCCAACCGAAGGCGATGACTGCCAGTACCGGATCAAGAGTTCGACCGAAGCCTTTGAGCGGGTTGCCAAGGAGAGCCAGCTCGCAATTTCCTGAGGACGGAACGCGCGGCAACCGGATGTGATGCCCCGCGCCGCCAAAAGGCCCGGTTTGCAGAACCAACCTGCAACGATGGATGCCGGTATCTGCATTCATTCGGTTGCGTGAAGGAGCAGCGCGCATGGATTGGGCGTGGGCCACATCGCTCGACCAGCTCTGGCGCTCGGCCGCATTCCCGATGTGGCTGACGATGGCTGCGGCGGGATTTTTCGGGATCATCGTCCTGATCACGCTCTTGCGTGCGGAGAAGTCGGTCGCGACCGGCGCTCTGACCGTCATCACTTTGCTGGCGATCGGGATCGCCGTTGCGGCCACCATCCGCGGCTATGGCCCGGCAGGCCGCATGTCAGCCGGCGACACGCGACCGGCTTCCATGATGAACACCGCTCAGCCGGCCTTGGCCTGTCTTGACGATCTGGCCGGAGAAGCCGTGCTGATGGCCTGCGAAAAGGCCGTGTTTGCCACCGCCGAGTCCACGGCCGCGGCGGTCACCTACACTGCATGGCAGATCACGCAATTGACGTCACTCGGCGACGTCACGGCGGCCGAGCCGAACATGACACCGGAATTGCGGGCGCTGCGACGGTCGGTGGAGCATGATCGCTATGGACTGGTCGCCCAAGTGCTGCTGACGCGCGATCACTGTTCGGCCATACAGTGCGCCGCATTCCGCGCGCTGACCGATTATCGGCAGATCATGGTCAACATGAACGAGCATGTCTACGAAACCCTGGTCGGCCGCTATGCGCCGGCGTGGAATGCGCCTCCGGCGGTCGCCACCGCAGCGGCGCCTGCTCCTGCGCCAGTGGCGTTGCTCGCGGAGAAGCCGCCGGGCAAGCCGACCAACGCCGATTTCCCGAGCGCAGCTTCGATCCCACCCATCAGCATCATGACCGCGGAACCTGGCGCGTCGCGCTCGGTGACGCCGCCGGCGGCACCTGCGGCCTCTGCAGCCAATGCCGCGTTGTTGCCCACGAAGCCAGCGCCGCCGCCTGCGGCGGCAGCCAAGAAGCCGGCGCCAAAGCGGCCGGCCGCCGCAGCCGCGCCACCATCCACAGCCGCGCCTGCGCCGGCGGCCTCGGAAGATTGATCGTCCTGCCTCCGGCCGCTAGAGCTTTTTCCGTTCCGATGGAATCGGAACGGAAGCTCTAGCTTCTTTGTTTTGACGCGTTTTCTTCACGCGAACCGGTATCCACTTCGCTCGAAAACGCTGTAGTTATCGGACACCATGCCCGTTCACCTGATCAAGCTTGCCGTTGGCTGCGATTCCGTCAAGGAACTGAAGGACTGGGTTGCCGAGCGTATGAAAACCGCCCGGAAGAAAGGCCTTCCGCAGCATCACATCCACATCACCCGGATGACGCCGAAGCGGGTCGAGGACATCCTCGCGGGGGGATCGCTCTTCTGGGTGATCCGCGGCGAGATCGCTGCACGCGAGAAGCTGATCGCGATCGAGCCGTTCCGCGATCGCGACGGCATCGGGCGCTGCCGCCTCGTCATGCAGCCCAGGGTGATCGCCGTCTCGCCACGGCCGATGCGCCCGTTCCAGGGCTGGCGCTACCTCACCGGCGACACCGCGCCGCCCGATCTCGACAAGATCTCGGCGGCCAATGTGGGAGCGATGCCGGAGCCGATGCGGCGCGAATTGCGCGACCTTGGATTGCTGTAGGGAACGGCGGGCAGGGCGCCTGCGCCCGGTCTATACCGCGATATTGTCGATCAGCCGGGTCCGGCCGAGCTTGGCCGCCACGAGGATGCGCAACGGCCCGTCATCGGCGGAGGTGATCGGGGCGAGCGTTTCGGCGTGGCGGATCTCGAAATAGTCGAGCATAAAGCCTGCGGCCTCGATCAGCGCGGTCCCGCCCGACATCGCCGCCTGGATGTCGTCGCCGCCCTTGATCCGGCGACGGGTTTCCTTCATGGCACGATACAGTTCCGCCGCCACCCTCCGTTCCTCGGGCGATAGGTAGACGTTGCGCGATGACATCGCGAGACCGTCCCGCTCGCGCACGGTCCGCGCGCCGATCACCTTGACGCCGAGGTCCAGATCCACGGCCATCCGCGCCACGACCCGCAATTGCTGAAAATCCTTCTCGCCGAAAATCCCGTAATCCGGCCGGCATTGCGTGAAGAGCTTGCCGACCACAGTGGCCACGCCGCCAAAGAAGTGCGGCCGGAAGCGGTCTTCCAGGCCCGCGATCGCCGGTCCTTCCGGCACGATCCGCGTGGCGAAGCCGTCCGGATACATCGCCTTGACGTCGGGATGCCAGATCAGGTCGACCTTCTCGGCGGCGAGCTT
Source organism: Bradyrhizobium sp. (assembly GCF_019242285.1). Lineage (GTDB taxonomy): Bacteria > Pseudomonadota > Alphaproteobacteria > Rhizobiales > Xanthobacteraceae > Bradyrhizobium. The sequence continues at coordinate 6,517 of NZ_JAFAVV010000413.1, read as the reverse complement.
GGCGAGATCGGCCTTCCAGGTCCGTGGGTACGAATCGAAGTCCTCCGACGGCGCGAACTGAGTCGGATTCACGAAGATCGAAACCACGACTCGCGCCGCCCGTCGCTTGGCCAGCCGGACCAGCGACACGTGCCCGTCATGCAGCGCACCCATGGTCGGTACCAGCGCGACGGTGGACTTCCTCGAACGAAGGCTTTCGATGGCGGCGCGCAACGCCGGAACCGTGCGCACGATCTTGGGGGAAGATGACATCCTGGCTCTGTCTTGTTGGAGGCTGGCAGGCCGCACGCTGGCCGTGGCTTGGGAGGGATCGATGCTTATCAACCCCGGGCGGCGCGTGATGCAAGCACGGCCGCTTCCCGACGGCGCATTTTCGTGAAGGGGCATGCCTCGGTCGCACGCAGCCGGCGCGGCGCGCATGCGATTCATCATTAAGGTCACACGCTCGTTGATTTGCGCATCTCTGCTCTCATTTTCCTTGACCGCAGGCGTGTGTGATTTGATGATGACTACGGGGTCAAATCATGCTGCTACAAACCAGCCAAGGGCAATCAGGCGCTGCGCACGTTGTCGTGCTCGGCAACGAGAAGGGCGGTTCCGGCAAGTCCACCGCCGCGCTGCATGTTGCCGTCGCGCTGCTGAAGGCTGGTCAACGCGTCGCCACCATCGATCTCGATTGCCGCCAGCAGAGCTTCACCCACTACATCAGCAATCGGAGCGTCTGGGCTCGCCGTACCGGGCTCAACCTCGAGTTGCCTGTGCATCACGTGATCAAGCTCGGTGAAACGATGCAGATCGCCGACAACGAAAATTCCGAGTTCCAGCAATTCATCGACGCCGTCAGCACGGTCGAGACGGCCTTCGATTTCATCGTGATCGATACGCCGGGAACCGACAGCTACCTGATGCGGCTCGCGCATTCGATGGCCGACACGCTGGTGACGCCGATCAATGACAGCTTCCTCGATTTCGACGTGCTCGGCACGGTCGATCCCCAGACCTACGCGGTGACCGGCGTCAGCCACTATGCGGAGATGGTGCGGGAGACCCGCCGCAAGCGGCGCCAGCTCGACGGCACCACCACGGACTGGATCGTGGTGCGCAACCGTCTGTCGATGCTGGGCTCGCGCAACAAGCAACTGGTTGCCGATGGTCTCAAGGAATTGTCCTTGCGGCTCGGCTTTCGGGCCATCGACGGACTTGCCGAGCGCGTCGTCTATCGCGAGTTCTTCCCACGCGGGCTCACCGCCCTCGACGACATCGACGAGGCGACGCTCGGCACGCGCCCCAACCTCGGCCACGTCACGGCGCGCGAGGAGGTGACGAGCCTGTTGCGACAGCTCAAGCTGCCGCTCGACGAACGAGGGCGCCGCCGCGCGGCGAACCGGGCGGAATGGTTCAGCCAGGTCGACAAGCCCCTGGAAGTCCACGACATCCTGGGCGCCTGAGCGGGCTTTGCGCCGCAAAGCCGAACGCGCTTTTTACCCGCACTTTACCGAACAATTGAACCTCGCTTTGATGCTTCGTCCCGAAGCTGGCGCGGGACGATGGCGTCGCTGCCTTGGCTGCGCAGGAACTAGCTGCGTCGCACAACGAATCGGCTGGAAATTCACAACTTTTGGCCTTTTTGTCACGCTAGCGTGACGTGTATAGTTGCATTGGCAACACGGCGGAACTTCTCGGTTCAGGCCCAGGGACGAGCATGAAGCGTGGCATAACGGTTCTGGTTTCGGTTGGCGTGCTGGTAACAATCGCCTATTTCACGGCGAGCAAATGGGCGATCAGGCACCAGACCATCACCTTCTACGACCAGAGCCGTGAGAACCGGCCCGTTGCCGTCGACATCGCCGTGCGGCGCGACAAGGAGATGCAGGCCGAGGCTGGCATGATCAAGCTGCCGGTTGCGATCATCAACCACGGCAATACCGTCAAGTTCACCGAATATTCGTTCCTGGCCAACGTCTTTGCCGCCCGGGGCTACATGACGGTGAGCATCCAGCACGACCTGCCGACCGATGCGCCGATGGTGACCAAGGTCGGTGAGCTCTACGTCGGCCGGTTGCCGCAGTATCAGCGGGGTATCACCAACATCAAGTTCGCCATCGAGGAGATGAAGAAGGTCCAGCCCAACGCCGACTATGACCATCTCACGATGGTCGGTCATTCCAACGGCGGCGATATCTCGATGTATTTCGCCAAGCAATATCCCGAGCTGATCAACAAGGTCGTCACCCTCGACAACCTCCGCGTGCCGTTCGTCACGTCGGGCAAGTTCAAGATCCTTTCGTTCCGTTCGAAGGATCCGCAGTTCAAGGCCGATCCCGGCGTGGTTCCCACTGGCGATGTCTGCGACAAGGAGGGCATCACCGTGGTGAACACCGCCTTCCAGCACAACGACATGCGTGACACCGGATCGGACCAGGCCAAGTCCTCGATCCAGGACATGCTGGACAAATTCCTCGCCGATACCGATACGGACGGCGCGGCCCCGGTTCGGGCGCCCGATCTTGCCGATCCCGGTCCGGTCACGCCTTACGTCCCGACCGGCAACGAGGCCAGACCCGGCAAGCTCACGCACTGATCTTCGGCGCGTCGTCAGCACTTCCATCTGTCGCGGCGACATTTAAATAATAGACAGAGAAGTCTCCGCGACAATCCGTGAGCGCCGATGTCCGGCGAACCGATCAAATCCAGATCCGGCGACGTGGCAGCGCAGCAAGCCGCCAAGGACGGTTCGCTGCCCGCAAGCAAGCCATCGACCTCCGAGGATATTGCCGCCTTCGTCGCCAAGGCGAAGGCGATGTCGCCGCACGCGCCGGGCAGCAAGGGAAGGCTGATCTTCGCGCTCGACGCGACCATGAGCCGGCAGCCGACCTGGGACATGGCCTGCGCGCTGCAGGCCGACATGTTCCGCGAGGCCGCTGCGCTCGGCAGCCTCGACATCCGCCTGGTCTATTATCGCGGCTACGACGAGTGCCGTGCGACGCGGTGGATTTCGGACAGTGCCGAGCTGGCGCGGCTGATGGGCAAGATCGATTGCCGCGGCGGCAATACCCAGATCGGCAAGGTGCTGTCCGACGCGCGCCGCGAGGGCGCTGCCTCCGGCGTCCGGGCCGTGGTCTTCGTCGGCGATGCCATGGAGGAAAAGGTGGACGACCTCTGCGCCAAGGCAGGCGAGCTCGGCATGCTGAAAGTGCCGGTGTTCCTGTTTCAGGAGGGGCACGACGCCGACGCGGAGCAGGCGTTCCGCGAGATCGCGCGGCTGACGGGAGGGGCGTGGTGCCGCTTCGATCCCGGCGCCGCAGCCCAGCTCAAGGAGCTGCTGCGCGCCGCAGCCGCCTATGCCGCCGGCGGACGCGAGGCGTTGATGCGATTATCGGCCCGCGAGAGCGGCGCGGCGAGGCTGCTCGGGCAGATGAAATAGAGCGGCCTTATCCAGGCGTCGTCGCGGCGCGCGCAAGTGCCTGCAATGCTGCCGATAGATTACCGATCACGGTTTCGTGGGCGCCGCCGCCGCCGTGCCGTTTCGCAAGCCAGGCAGGGTCATTGTAGGACAGGAAGGTCACGCCTGCGGCATCCTGCCAGACCAGCGCCTTCAGCGGCAGATCGATCCCCATGGTCTGGGCGGCCTGCATCAGGGGCGTGCCGCCCTTGGCGTTGCCGAAGATCAGCACTTCGGTCGGCCGTAGCTCGAGCCCGGCGGCGCTGGCACCGGCCGCGTGATCGATGCGGGCGAACAGCGTCAAGCCTTTCGACTCGACTTCGGCTGCGAGGCGGTCGGCCGTCAGCTTCGGCCCGTTGCTGCTCCGTATCGTGGTCAATCCGTCGATCGTCATGGCGTGCTCCGGCTCGCTTTCCGGGAGAGTCGAAAGACTAGGGCGCCGGTGTCGGCGATGCCAACGAACTTCTCGTGTGTGATCCCTCCGGCGTGGTTGCAGCCGGCGAGTTCGCCATGTTTTTTGCCTTTGGTCGGACTATATTGGGCAGATGCCGACCCTGATTGCAGGCGCCGTCGCCGTCATCGTCCTGTATCTGCTGCTGCAGATGTTCCGTGCGGCCAATCCGGCCCGGCTCGCGCGCGCCATCAGGATCGTCGGCGGTGTGGTCGCGCTGGCGGTTGCCGCCTTCGTCGGGGTGAGGGGCGAGCTTGCGGTGGCGATCCCGCTCGGCGTGTTCGGTGCCGGCCTGCTCGGCTGGTCGCCATTCGCCAACTCCGGCTTCGGCGGCATTAGCGGGTTATTCAGGGGCGCCGGTACGCCGCGCTCGGCGGGGCAGAGCTCTCGGGTCCGCTCGCAATTTCTCGACATGACGCTCGACCACGACAGCGGCGCTTTGGCCGGGTTGATCGTGGCCGGGCCCCATACCGGCCGTTCGCTCGACGAGTTCGACCTGCCGCAACTTACGGCAATTGCAGCCGGCTTCGACGCCGAGAGCGTGACGTTACTTGAAAGCTATCTGGACCGCCGGTTTCCCGCCTGGCGTCAGAACGCGAAGGGAGACACGGCAGGGGGGCAGCGCCGCACGGCGGCGAGTGGCAAAATGACGGACGAGGAGGCCTACCAGATCCTTGGCCTGCAGCCGGGCGCGGGGCGCGACGAGATCGGGCGAGCCCACCGCGCGCTCATGAAGAAACTGCATCCCGACCAAGGGGGGTCGACGTACCTCGCCGCCCGGATAAACGAGGCCAAGGATACTTTGCTTCGTACGCATAACGGCTAACTCCGGCAACGCTAACAACGCTACGAACCGAAAGTCGCTTCTGCTCACGCCCTGATGAACGCCAGCCTTTCAACCCGCCGTTATCCGGCGTGGTTCGTCGTCCCTCCCAATCGCTTCTAAGCGGAAATCCTTGACGAGAGGTTTGCAGCAACAGGGCGAGAGGAACTCTTCGAATGAAAAAGCCCGTGCCGGGGTCGGCACGGGCTTTTCTCAGCGGCCTGCTGAAGCGCCGACCTAGAGCTTTTTCCGTTCCGATGGAATCGGAACGGAAGCTCTAGCTTCTTTGTTTTGACGCGTTTTCTTCACGCGAACCGGTATCCACTTCGCTCGAAAACGCTCTAGTTGTGAAGGGTCATGCAGGAGATGTCGGAGCGCTTCAGAGCCTTGCACACCGCTTCGGCCTGATCCCGATCGAGGCCAGCGAAGCGGGCGCGGTACAGCTTGCGGTCGCCCTTGGCCACCACGGGCTCGGTGAAGGGATCGGCCCTGCTGAGCAGGCCGTGGGCGCCGTTGCGGGCCGCCTCGATGCGCTGCTGTGCCTCGCCCTCGCTCTCGAGCGCGCCGACCTGGACGATCCAGCCGGTATGAACGACGGGCTTGCTGGAGGTATCCTGCAGAGCAGCTTGGGGTTGCGGCGCGGCCGGAGGCGGGGCGGCATAGGCCATGGCCTGCGGCGCCGGCGGAGCGGAAGGAGCAGCGACCGCGGAGGCCGGCAGCACGCCAAGCAGACCGTTACCGGTGCCATGCCCGGGCGGCTGCGGCGGCAGGTCGGTTCGTGCCACTTCAGCGTCCGATCTGGCGCCGACGATGGCATTCGACGTCTCGGGCAGGCTCGCGGCCGGCGGCGGCACCGCGTTGGTGGTGGTCGGAGCCATTTGCGCGGGAGCCGCGGAAGCCAGCTTCGTCGGCGCGGCCTTGATCTGGACGGTCTTGACGCGGACCGGCTTCATCGGCTCGGACGAGCCGGGAATGACGGCCATCGGCTGGGTCTGGATCACGCCCGAGGTCAAGGGGGCAGGCGGGGTCGGCGGTACCGCCGCGGTTGCGGCTGCAAATGCGGCGGTGACCTTCGACAGCGGGGAGGCCGACCGGGCCGGCGCGGCTCGCACGGTAGTCGCCGACTGCGGGTCGGCGTCGGCCACTTCGACGGCCTCGTTGCCGCCGCGCTCGGAAATTGCCGCGGCGGTGCGGGTCGTTGCCCCCTTGTCGAGATTCTCCGCCAGCAGCCGGCGCATGATGGCGTCGCGCGAGCCGCCGCTGCTGCCGCCCATCACGACGCCGACCAGGAAGCGGTTGCCCCGGTGCATCGAGGTCACGAGGTTGAAGCCAGAGGCGCGGGTGTAGCCGGTCTTGATGCCGTCGACGCCTTCGACGCTGCCCAGCAGGCGATTGTGACCGTGGATCGTCTCGCCGCGGAAGGTGAAGGTCGTGGTCGAGAAATAGCGATAGTAGCGGGGAAAGCGATCCTGAATGGCGCGCCCGAGGATCGATTGATCGCGCGCTGTCGTGATCTGCTCGTCATTGGGCAGGCCCGAGGCGTTGCGATAGGTGGTGCGGCTCATGCCGAGCGCGCGCGCCTTGCGGGTCATCATCTTCGCGAATTCGTCTTCGCTGCCGCCGATATATTCGGCGATGACGACGGCGGCGTCGTTGGCGGAGCGCGTGACGAGGCCTTTGATCGCGTCCTCGACCTTGATGGTCTGGCCGGGCCGGAGGTTGAGCTTGGTCGGATCCTGATCGGCGGCGTGCTGCGAGACCGGCATCTCGGTGTCGAGCCTGATCTTGCCGGAGTCGAGCC
>NZ_JAFAVV010000384.1 GCF_019242285.1 Bradyrhizobium sp. | reverse complement strand
TAATGCGCCGGGGCCTGGAGGACTTCCAGCGCATCAAATACGGAGCTACCCTGAGGCTTCAACATGTGTGAATCCGACAGCTGTGAAGGAGGGGGAGAGGGGGTGCACCTCCGACGCTGCTTGAGCCAACCTGATTTCAGCGGACTCTAGGTCATGGTCGAGCATCGCCGCTTCGGAAACCTGCTGCCCCACCTGATCCTGCTGGCCGGCGTCGTGGTCGTCGCGTTCCCGATCTATCTCGCGGTCATCGCCTCGACCCATACCGACAGCTTGATCGCCAACGGCCAGATGCCGCTCTATCCGGGCACGCATGGGCTGGAGACCTATTGGCACACCATCGTCTCCGGCACCGGCAGGACCACGCGGCAGCCGGTCGGCGACATGATGCTGGCGAGCCTGATCATGGCGGTCGGCATCGCCGCCGGAAAGATCGCGATCTCGATCATCTCGGCCTACGCCATCGTGTTCTTCTCGTTCCCGTTCCGGATGACCACGTTCTGGGTCATCTTCATCACGCTGATGCTGCCGGTCGAGGTCCGCATCTTCCCGACCTACAAGATCACCAGCGACATGCATCTCTTGGATTCCTATTCCGGGCTGATCCTGCCGCTGATCGCCTCCGCCACCGCAACGCTGCTATTCCGGCAGTTCTTCATGACGGTGCCGAAGGAGCTGGTCGAAGCTTCCAAGATGGACGGCGCCGGCCCGATCCGCTTCTTCTTCGATACGCTGTTGCCGCTGTCGGTCACCAACATTGCCGCGCTGTTCGTGATCCTGTTCATCTATGGCTGGAATCAGTATCTGTGGCCGCTGCTGATCACGACCCGCGACGACATGCAGACCATCGTGATCGGCATCAAGAAGATCATCGACGTGCACGACGCGCTCACCGAATGGTCGGTCGCGATGGCGACCGCGATGCTCGCAATGCTGCCGCCGGTCGCGGTCGTGGTGCTGATGCAGCGCCTGTTCGTCAAGGGGCTGATCGAGACGGAGAAATGAGGCGTGCTCCATGGCTAACGTAACTTTGCGTCACGTCCGCAAGGCCTATCCGAACGGCTTCGAGGCCATCAAGGGCGTCGATTTCGATGTCGGCGACGGCCAGTTCTGCGTGCTGGTCGGCCCCTCCGGCTGCGGCAAGTCGACGCTGTTGCGCATGGTCGCGGGCCTGGAGACGGTCACCGGCGGCGTGATCGACATCGGCGGCCGCATCGTCAACCAGGTCGAGCCGGCCGACCGCGACATCGCGATGGTGTTCCAGAACTATGCGCTCTATCCGCACATGAGCGTCTACAACAACATGGCCTACGGCCTGCGCAACCGCGGCATGCCCAAGGGCGAGATCGAGACGCGGGTGCAGGAAGCGGCCCGCGTCCTCGAGCTTTCCGCGATGCTCGACCGCAAGCCCGGCCAGCTCTCGGGCGGCCAGCGCCAGCGCGTCGCGATGGGCCGGGCCATCGTGCGGCAGCCGAAGCTGTTCCTGTTCGACGAGCCGTTGTCGAATCTCGACGCCAAGCTGCGCATCGCGATGCGGGTCGAGATCCGCAAGCTGCAGCGGCGCCTGAGCACGACGTCGATCTACGTCACCCACGACCAGCTCGAGGCGATGACGCTCGCCGACATCCTGGTGGTGATGAACGGCGGCCAGGTGGAGCAGATCGGCAATCCGCTCGACATCTACCAGAAGCCCGCGACCACTTTCGTCGCCACCTTCATCGGCGCGCCGCCGATGAACCTGATCCCGTCGCGCGATTGCGGTTTGCATCTCGAGGGCGCAGCCGCTGAGGCCGGGATCGTCGGCATCCGGCCTGAGGATTTCCAGATCGCCGCGAACGGCGTGCCGGCAGGCGGGATCGCACTGGGACTGACCGTGGAAACGATCGAGCGGGTCGGCGCGGAGACCTACATCTATGGCTTGCGCACGCAGCCGGAGGACCAGCCGGCCGTCAGCGCCAAACCGGGCGAGCTGCGAACCGGTGAAATCCTGGTCCGGATTCCCGGCCAGAGCGGGCCCGCCATCGGCGATCGGATCAGGGCCGTGGCGCCGCGGGAAAAACTCCACGCCTTCACCACGGACGGCCGCCGCCGGATCGATTTGTAGGGTGTTAACCGGCCGTCGAGGGGCCTGTTCCAGGTGCTTGAATCGTCTGCGCAATATGCCCATATTGCAGGCCAAGGGGTGCCTTGCGGGCCCTGAAACGTCAAAGTCGCTTCGAGAGGACTTTGTAAACTATGTCTCGTGTTCCTTCGTTATCCAGTCCGTTCCTGCTGGGCTTCGACGAGATCGAGCGCGTGCTCGACCGCGTCGTCAAGGGTGCCGACGGTTATCCTCCTTACAATATCGAGCGCTGCGAACGCAGCAACGGGCAACCCGAGCGCTTGCGGATCACGCTTGCGGTCGCCGGTTTCACCCGGGATCAACTCGATGTCACGATTGAGGAAAATCAACTCGTCATTCGCGGCCGGCAGCAGGATGACAAGGCCCGGCAATACATCCATCGCGGCATCGCGGCGCGCCACTTCCAGCGCACCTTCGTGCTCGCGGAGGGAATGCACGTGCTGGGCGCGGACTTGAAGAACGGGTTGTTGTCCATCGATCTGGCCCGGCCCGAGCCGGAGCGGGTTGTTAAGACAATCGCTATCAATGAACACGAATAATGGAACCAGTAGCGGACTCGACCGCTTAAGACTCAGAGGAGTCGAGACCATGACTGACGGTATTGTCGCGTATGAACAGGACGTCTCGCCGGAGGCGCTGGAACATCTGGGCGAAGGCCATATCGCCTATGTGAAGCAGATCCGCTCCGAGGACGTGCCTGACCTGTTTCCGCAGGCGCCCCGTATTGCCCCGGGCCTCAAGCTCTTCGCCCTGCATGCCGCCGATGGCACGCCGATCATGCTGACCGATTCGCGCGAAGCGGCGGTCGCCAATGCCTGGAGCAACGAGCTGCAGGCCGTGAGCGTGCACTAGCGACG
>NZ_JAFAVV010000275.1 GCF_019242285.1 Bradyrhizobium sp. | reverse complement strand
AAACAGCGGACAGAGCGCATCCGACACCAGCAGCAGAACGCGTGCTCCTTGCGCAGCCACCATCGGCAGGTAGCGCGCGAACTGGATCGTATCGCCCAGTCCCTCGTCCATATGAATCAGGACGGTCTTGCCGTCGACCGCCTCTCGTCCACACCACAGCGGCTTCGAGACGTCCAGCCGGGAGATCGGCAAGCGCGGCATCGTCCAGCGCACCTCGCGCCCGGCCCAGCCGGCGGCGAAATTCCCCGTCAGCAGGTGCAGCAGCGCCAGGGCCCACTCGGCTTCGGTATTGGCGGGATCGATCGTCTTCATCCGATCATAGACCGCGAAAGCCTCGGCAAACCGGTGCAGCCCGGTAAGCGAATGGGCCTTGTTGAACAACACCGCGAGATCGTCTGGGCGCAGCACGAGCGCGCGGTCGAACCACGACAGCGCCTCTGCGTCGCGGCCGAGCCGCTGCAGAAAGCGGCCGGCGTGGTTGCAGCTATCGGCATCCGCCGGATCGAGCGCGTGTGCGCGCATGATGTCGGTGAGCGCGTCCGCGGGCCGGTCGAGCCCGAACAGCACCAGCGCACGCATCTGCAAGGTCGAGGCCTGATCCGCGAGCAGGTGGTCGCTCAGATCGGCCTGGACCAGCGCCTCCTCGAGCCTTCCGAGGTTGAAGAGCAGGGAACCGGCCTTGCGGGCGGCGTCATGATCGTGCGGATCGAGCTTCAGGGCGTGCAGATAGCCGAGGACAGCTTCATCCGGACGATTCAGGTCGGCGAGGGCGCCCCCAAGCTTCTTCCACAGCGCGGCCGCCTCCGGCCTGAGCTGCACCGCCTTGTCATACGCCAGGAGCGCCTCATCGAGTCGTCCCTGCGCCTGCAACACGCTGCCGAGGCTCACGAGGTATTCCGGCTTCGGCTCCCGCCGGACGGCGCGGGCGATCCATTCCACCGCATGATCATGCTGACCGGCCTGCAGCGAGAGCAGCCCCATCAGATGCAGCGCATCGGCATGCTCGGCGTCTTGCGTCAATGCCTGCTCGCATGAGCGCCGGGCGTCGAGAACGCGGCCGGCGCTCAGCTGCCGCAGGCCGACCCGGTACAAGGTTGCCGCGCTGTCGACACCGCTAATGGTGTCACTCGACTGCTTGGCCGCGGCGCGGCGTTCGTGACGGTTCATCGGAGGGTCCGGCCTGCTTCATCGTCACAGGTAAGTGATTCTGTCGCGACTGCACAGCATTCCCGGCAAACGGCGCAGAGCGGCAGAGGTCCTGCCCACCCGGGCAGTTCCCGAACCCGCCTCCAGTCCCCAGATTGGCTCTAACTCATTGGAGATTTCCACTATGACTGATCCCGCATCCAATATCCTCGCCTCCTTCTCCTCCGCGACAGCCGAGCTCGCCGCAGCTGCGGCGCCGTCGGTCGTCTCCGTGCATTCGCGGCGCTCGCGCGCCACCGGCTTCGTCTGGAAGACGGGACTCGTCGTCACCGCCGACGAGACGCTCGCCGACGAGGGCGAGATCGCCATCCGCCTCGCCGACGGCACGACGCGCCCCGCGACCATCGCAGGCCGCGACCACACCACCGATGTCGCCCTGCTGCGCACCGACACCACCGGCCTCACGCCGGCGAAGCTGGCAGGCACAGCGCCCGCGCTCGGCGCGCTGGCGCTGGCAGTCGCGGCGGAGCGTGGCACGCCGGCAATCGGCCTCGGCGTCGTCTCGCTCGCCGCCGGCAAATGGCGCAGCCTGCGCGGCGGCGACATCGACGCACGGCTCGAGCTGGATGTCCGGCTGCCGTACAGCCACCAGGGCGCGCTCGCGCTCGATACGTCCGGCTCCGTCTTCGGCATGGCCGTGCATGGACCGCGGCGTGTGCTGGTCATTCCGTCCGCGACCATCGAACGCGTCGCGGCCAGGCTCGAGAGCCATGGCCGAATCGCGCGCGGCTATCTCGGGCTCGGCCTGCAGCCGGTGAAGCTGGACGACGGCATCGGCGCGATGGTGATGAGCGTCGACAAGGCCGGCCCCTCGGCCACGGCCGGCCTCCGGCAGGGCGACGTCATCGTCCGCTGGAACAACGAGGAACTCTCCGGCGTACGCGGCCTGTTACGCGCGCTCGGTCCCGACAGCGTCGGCACGGTCGTCGATGTCGCCGTGCGTCGCGGCGGCGAGCCGGCGAGCTTCAAGGTCACGATCGGCGAGAGGCCGAACGCGTGAGCGAGGAGAGCGCCTCGCCCGTCGTGATCGCGATCGAGGTCGACGATCCCGCGCTCCGGGACCGGTTGGCGGCGCTGCTCGGCGGCGTCGCCGGCCTCGCGCTGGCGTCACCGGGAGAGAGCGTCGACGCCACGATCGTCGAGCGAAATGCGCCGCCACGCGCCGAACCGTCCGAGTCCGAACTGACGCCGCGCGAGCTCGACGTCCTCGAACTGATGGCAGAGGGTGCATCCAACAAGGCGATCGCGCGGCGGCTCGGCATCTCCGTGCATACCGCCAAGTTTCATGTCGGCTCGATCCTGGACAAGCTCGACGCCACCGGCCGTACCGACGCCGTCGCACATGCGGCCCGCCGCGGCGTGATCGAGCTGTAGCGAGATACGCTGCGCGCCCCGCAGCGTTCCTGAGCGGAACCATCACGACGGGCACCGGTTACCTCGTCAACCGCGCCGCTGCGGCCGGATGAGGATCAAGGCCGATGCGCGCCACCTCCGTCGATATCGCCTGAGACCGGCGCATGAAGCCGCACCCAAAATCGCCGGGCCGGCTCTGGCCCCTGCTCGCCCTGAACTTCTTCATGGCCGACATGCAGTCCGGCATCGGGCCGTTTGTCGGCGTCTTCCTGCTGGCGCATGGCTGGAGCTCCGGATTGATAGGAACCGCGCTGACGCTCGGCAACGTCGCCGGCATGGCGATCACCACCCCGATCGGCGGCTTCATCGACACCACCGGCCACAAGCGTGCCTGGGTCGTAGTGCCCGGCATCGCGGTGGTCCTGGGCTCCGCGATCATCCTGCTGTCGCAAGCGTTCTGGGCGGTGGCGATCTCGCAGATCGCGACCTCCGTGGCGGGTGCCGCGATCGTGCCGGCGGTCACCGGCATTACGCTCGGTCTCGTCAAGCAGCGCGGCTTCAATCGCCAGATCGGCCGCAACCAGGCCTTCAACCACGCGGGCAACATGGTCGGCGCGGCAGCTTCGGGCTACCTCGGCTGGCACTATGGCTACGTTGCCGTGTTCCTGCTCGCTGCCCTGTTCGGCGCTATCTCGGTGGCCTGCGTGCTGATGATCCCCGACCAGGCGATCGACCATCGCGCCGCGCGCGGCACCAAGGAGGACGACCCCGACAGCCAGCCGAGCGGTTTCACCGTGCTGGTCAAGCACAAGCCGCTATTGGTGCTCGCGCTGGCGCTGGCGATCTTTCATCTCGGCAACGCGGCGATCGTGCCGTTGTACGGACTCGCCGCCGTCGCCGGCGACGGCATCAACGGCCCGAGCTTCGTGGCGACCACCATCGTGGTGGCGCAGGCGACCATGATCCTCGCGTCGATCGCTGCCATGCACGCCGCCGAGGCCAGGAACTATTGGCCGGTGATGCTCATCTCGTTCCTCGCGCTGCCGGTGCGCGGGATTCTTGCCTATGCGCTGTCCGGCTGGTGGGGCGTGCTGCCGGTTCAGATCCTCGATGGCGTGGGCGCCGGCCTGCAAAGCGTCGCGGTGCCCGGCATGGTGGCGCGCTCGCTCAACGGCACGGGACGCGTCAATCTCGGCCAGGGCGCGGTCATCACCGTGCAGGGCGTCGGGGCCGCGCTCAGCCCGGCACTCGGCGGTTGGCTCGCGCAATGGATCGGCTATCAATGGACGTTCCTGCTGCTCGGCAGCTTCGGCCTGATCGCCGTGGCGCTGTGGGTGGCGCTGAGATCAGCCGTCAAGGGCTACTGATTTCGGCTCACCCCGCGAGCTTGGTGAAATCGGGCGGCCGTTTCTCGGCGAAGGCCGTGAAGGCCTCGCGCGCCTCGGCGGTCTTCAGCCGTTCGGTGAAGCGCTCGCTTTCGGTTGCGATCTGCGCCATCAGGACGTCGGCATTGCGCATCAGCCGCTTGGTGGTCGACAACGCGCCGGCCGGCTGCCTCGCCAGCCGCGCGGCAAGCTCGGCGGCTTCCGCGTGCAGCCGCGGAAACGGCACCACGCGATTGGCAAGCCCGAGCGCGAGCGCCGTCGGTGCATCCATGGCGTCCCCGAGCGTGAACATCGCATAGGCACGGGCATGGCCGATGCGTTGCGGCAGCAGCAGCGACGAGGCGGCCTCCGGCACCAGCGCGAGATTGACGAACGGCGTCGTCAGCAGCGCATCCTCCGCCAGCACGACGAGGTCGCAATGCAGCAGCATGGTGGTGCCAATGCCGACCGCGCGGCCCTGCACGGCGGCGACCAGCGGTCGCGTAGCGCGGGCGATCGCCTCCAGGAAGCGGCCGACATGCCGCTCGCCCTTGAAGGCGCCGGTCGCCATCGCCGCGAACTCGCCGACGTCGTTGCCGGCTGTGAACATGTCGCCCTCGCCGCGCAGCACGATCGCGCGAACAGCACCGTCGGCGTCGGCGGCCGTGATGGCGTCGGCGAGCGCGCCATACATGGCATTGGTCAACGCGTTCTTCTTGTCAGGCCGCGCGAAGGTCAGGGTCAGAACGCCGTCCGCCTTCTCGATCCGAATGTGTTCGGTCATTGCTCGTCTCCTTTGGGAAATTTGGTCTGAAAGCTCGTGAGCCAGCGGGCGACGATGTCGATCTCCACATCGCTGAATCCCTCGGCCAGGCGCGCGTTCAGCATCGCGACATCAGCTTTTGTTCGCGCCAGCGCCTTGCGGCCGGCCGGCGTCAGCCACAGCCGGAAGGCGCGGCCGTCCTCAGGGTCGGCCCGCTTCTCGACCAGGCCAGCCTCGACCATGCGGTCGGCAAGCCCGCTGATCCCGGGCATCCCGAGATCGAGCGCGGCGCCGGCCTCGCCCATCGAGACGCCGTCGCGCCGGCCCAGCACGAACAAAAGCCCGCTCTGCGCTGCGGTCACTCCGCCCTTCTGTGTCGCGATGAAACGCTGCAAGCGCCGCTGTGCGACATTGAGCAGATAGATCAGGCGCCGGTCGGAGTTCTCCAGATTAGTTCGCATGCGAAATAACTAGCCGATCACGAGGCCGATGTCCATGGGCATCGCAGCGATGCGAAGGGAAACCGGCTCGCGTATCCCGCTACTGGTCCAGCGGCCATTTCAGCCGCTTGATCTTGCAGGGCAGCGGGTGAAATCTATTCAACCTGCACGATCGGCAACTCGAGCGCAGAAGCCGAGCCCCCGCCCCATAACAGCGTGATCAGCGGCGGGCGGCCGTGCGGCACCTGGCCGCAATGGTCGTCGTCGGCGCCGGCGATCGAGAGGCAGATGCGGCTGCCGGCCGCAAAGCGCCAAGCCACCGGTAACAGCGGAATGCGGATGCGCTCGACCTTGCCCGGCTGCAACGGAGCGGCGTCGGCGCGCGCAAAGCTGCGGAAAGTCCAGGCGGTGCGATAAGTTTCCGGCGCCGGGCTCTCCTTGCGATGCAGCGCCCGCAATAGTCCCTCGGTGACATAGCGCTCGGTGCCGTCGGCCTCGACCTCGGTGAGATAGACGAACAGCGCCAGATCCGGCTCGCTCGAGGAGAGATGGAGGTCGGCGAGGCCGTGACCGGCGAGCTCCATTGCTTCCTGAAGCGGCGCCGACGTATAGCTCAGCATCCGCTGCGTGCGCCCTTGCCAATCCGCGTAGTAATGGCGGCTGTCGATGCCGGCGATGCGCTCGTAGCGGGTGTGCGCGCCGGTGCCGAGGGTGAAATCAACCTGATGGTCGTCGGCGCCGCCCTGTGGCGCCGCATCCGCAAGACGCCGGCCAGGCGCAAGAAAGAACCGCTCGCGCCGTTCGACCGGCGGCCAGTGTCGGGCTGCCCGCCACTGTTCCGCATGCAGCGCGAAATAGTGGATCGGCGCCTCCTCGCGCAGGCCGGTGTCGAGGCTAAGCAGATAGGTATCGAAGAAGCGCAGCACCTCGCCTAGCCATGGAAATGTCGGCTCGACCGTTTGCCGCCACGGCGAGACATCGATGCGCGCGCCATGATCCCACGGGCCGAGCAGCAAATGGCGCGGATTGTCGCTCATGGTCAGGTAGCGCGAGATCGCGCCGTTCATGTAGCCCGCGCCGTCGAGCCAGCTCGAGACCGAAAGAATCGCGACATCGCTGCGGATGCCGTGCGCGACCGAATAGGGACTGATCGAGGCCGAGCTGAAGGCGGGGTCGTAAGGCAGCCCCTCCTCGCGGAATCGGAATTCCGACATGAAATCGGTCTGGCGGAAATTGCCGAGATGCTGCCTGACCGCCTGATTCAACAGCGCGCCGTCCGGATCATCGTCGACCGGCTGCGGGCCCTGGAAATCCGGATTGTTGAAGTAGGAGAATTTTTCCAACACGTCGCGGCGGTCGTGGTCGAGCCCGACCATCAATTCGTCATAGACCTTGGTCAGCGACTTGAGCTGGATGCCGCCGGGAAAATAATTGTCGCTATAGGTGTCCCACACCGCCGACAATGGCGCGATCGCCTTCACGGCGGGATGGCCGGTGGAGGCGAGGAAATCGGCGGCGGCGCCGAGATAGGAAATGCCGGTGGCGCCGATCACACCGTTCGACCAGGTCTGCGCCACGATCCAGTCGGCGATCTCGCGAGAATCCGCACGCTCGCGCGGCGAGCGGAAGCTGTCGCGGGTGCCGAAACTCGCGCCGGTGCCACGCACGTCGACCACCACGACGGCGTAGCCGCG
>NZ_JAFAVV010000507.1 GCF_019242285.1 Bradyrhizobium sp. | reverse complement strand
AGGAGGATGACCGCTCAGATAAGGAAGATCATTACACAATCCGAGCGGCAACTACGTTGACACGCACCGAGATCACCAAGGCCCGCCTGATCGCTGACCGCGCCAAGGAGGTGTCACAACCGGACAGCTAGAGTGCCAGCAGTTGGTTTCGCAATGCCACGTCTTCGCGCAGCACCGCGGCCGGACCGGTGAATCGGATGCAGCCCTTCTCAAGCACGTAGACGCGGTCGGCGAGCCCAAGCGAGAAGCCCACGCCCTGCTCGGCGAGCAGGATCGTCAATCCCTGGTTGCGAAGCTCGCCGATCTTGTCGAGGAGAACTTGCACAACCAACGGCGCCAATCCCTCCGACGGCTCGTCGAGCAACAAGAGCTCGGGGTTGCCCATGAGCGTGCGGGCGATCGTCAGCATCTGCTGCTCGCCGCCGGACAGATAACCTCCCAGCCGATCCCTCAGTCCAGCGAGCACGGGAAAGAGGTCGAACACCGCATCGATCGACCAACGACCGGGGCGTTTCGCCGCCCGCCGGGCGACGTCGAGATTCTCCCAAACGGTAAGCTCGGCAAAGATGCGGCGGTCCTCTGGCACGAAGCCGATCCCGGAGCGGGCGATGCGGTAGGGTGCCTTGCCAGTGATGTCGCGCTCCTTGAAGCGGATGCGACCGGCCGAAGGCGGCGTCAGTCCCATGACCGAGCGCATGGTCGTGGTCTTGCCCACACCGTTGCGTCCGAGCAGGCACACGCATTCCCCGGCCGCTAACTCAAGGGAAATCCCGAACAGCACCTGGGACAAGCCATACGCGGTGTGAACGTCCCGGAGCTCGAGCAGCGCACTCATTGCACTGAGCCAAGATAGATCCGGCGCACCTCGGCATCGGCGCGGATGGTCGCGGGGCTGCCTTCGACAACGATGCGGCCCTGGTGCATGACCGCGATCTTTTGCGCAATCGAGAACACAAACTCCATGTCATGTTCTGTGAACAGCAGGGTCAGGCTGCGCTCGCGGGCGATGCGCTTGAGTAGGGCGAGCGTTTCGCGTGTCTCCGCTGCCGACATGCCCGCTGTTGGTTCGTCGAGCAGCAAGATCTTTGGATCACCCGCGAGGGCGATACCGAGCTCAATTTGCTTCTGGTTGCCGTAAGACAGGGTTCCGGCGATCGCCTGCGCCTGCCCGAGGAGGCCAGTGGAGTCGAGAAGCGCGCGCGCCTCCTCGCGGTAAAACGTTTCCGAGCGTGACCAAAAGTCGCGCCCGCATCCACGGTGAGAGAGCAGGGCTGCCTGGACGTTCTCGAACACGGTGAGGCGCGAAAAGATGTTGGCCCTCTGGAACGAGCGGCCAATCCCTATGCCGCTGATTCGGTGCGGCGGCATTCCGGTGATGTCGCGGCCGCCGAGCAGCACCTGGCCGCTCGTGGGCCGCACGTGGCCGGTGATAAGATTGAAGAGCGTTGATTTTCCGGCGCCGTTCGGGCCGATGACGGCCGCGATCTCGCCGGCCGCGATGGCGAGCGTCACCTCCGAGACGGCCGCGAATCCGTCAAATATTTTGCTTAGGCCACGTACTTCAAGCAGATTGCCGCCCTCCACCGCGCCGACGCAGCCAATTGACCCCGGCGACAAGCCCGCCGACGATGCCGCCGGGGAAGGCAAAGAGCAGCACCAATAGGATCACGCCGAGGACAAACGGCCAGTACTCGGTATAGGAGGTGATCTGCTGGTTGAGCATGACCAGCGTGGCCGCGCCCACCACCGGTCCCCAGAAGTGCTCCATGCCGCCAAGAATGGCCATGATCATGACCTCGGCCGATTTCGTCCAATAGAGGTAGTCGGCGAACACGCCCCGGTTAAAGATGCCAAACAGCGCCCCGGCCAGGCCAGCAAACCCGCCAGCGACGACGAAGGCGGCTAGTTCGTATCGGCGCACGTTGACGCCAATGAAGGCGGCGCGCTCCGGGTTTTCGCGTATTGCCGTCAGCATGCGGCCGAATGGCGAACCAATGATCCGACGCAACGCAGCCAGCGACACAGCCACTAGCGCCAGGGTAAGCAGGTAGAAGCGGTCGCTGACGCGCAACCCGTCCAGGCCGGGGAGGGCCGACATCCAGTCGAGGTCCGGGTACGGCACGTCGGGCAATCCCTGGTCGCCGCCCGTGACGCCGTTCCATTTGAAGCAGATTGCCCACGCGATTTGGGAGAACGCCAGCGTCAACATCGCGAAATAAATCTTGGTGAGCCGGACGCAGAAAAAGCCGAAGACGAGTGCAAATCCGGCCGCGCCGAGCCACGCCGCCGGAAGGGCGAGCGCAAACGGCACGCCATAGGTCTTCATGAGAATGCCGCAGATATAGGCGCCGATGCCGAAATAGGCGACGTGCCCGAACGAAACGAGGCCGGTCGTGCCGAGCAGCAGGTTCAGGCTGACGGCAAAGAGCGCGTCGATGGCGATCTGTGTGCCGAGGAAGGTGTCATAGCGCGAGCCGAGCCAAGGCACCCATAGCGCGGCCAGGAACACCATAAGCGTCCACGGGATGCGATTGCCGGACCAGGGCACCGTCATCCCTGTCCGGGCACGGCGTTCGGCTGTCATCTGACAGGCCGCCCAAACAGGCCCCAGGGGCGGATGATCAGGATCACCGCCATCAGGGCAAACACCGAGAACAGCGAAAAGCTCGGGAAAATCAGGATGCCGAAGGAGAGGACCTGGCCATAGAGGACCGATCCCCAAAACGTGCCCCAGAACGAGCCGAGGCCGCCGATCACCACGACGATGAACGCCTCGACGATGATTTCGACATCCATGCCCGGCACGATGCTTTGAATCGGCGTGACGAGCGCGCCTGACAGACCGGCGAGGAACGAGCTGGCCACGAACATGCCAGTGTAGATGACGCCGACATTCGCGCCCAGAACAGCGAGCATCTCGCGATCGAGCGCCGCCGCCCGGACCAGGCGGCCCGCCGTGCTGCGCGTCAGCACGAGCCAAACGCCGACCGCGACCGCCGGGCCAAGCGCCATGATGAAAAGGTTGTAGAATGGGAGTACGGTATGGAAGACCTCGACGCCGCCGGCAAGGATCGCGGGCCGCGACACCGAGAGCTGTTGGGTGCCCCAGATGGCCTTGGCGGCGTCTCCGAGGATCAGCACCAGCGCGTAGGTGAACAGCAGTTGGTACAGTTCCTCGCGGCCGTAGAGATGGCGAAACAGCAGCCTCTCTATCACTCCGCCGAGTATGGCCACGCCCGCGGCTGCGGCGACGACCGCGATCCAGAATCCGTACCCGCTTGACGTCAGCCATTGCACGACCTGCCAGGCGAGGTAGGCGCCCAGCATGTAAAACGAGCCATGCGCGAAGTTGAGGACGCGCATGACGCCGAACACGAGCGACAGGCCCGAGGCGATGAGGAACAGGAACATCGCGGTGGTAAGGCCGCCGAGGAACTGGCCGAACAGAAAGGATGCCGGCACGCGGTCGCGCCGTCAGTTCGTGAGCGGACCTTGGGCCAGATATTTGGGCTCCTTCATGATGGCAAACGGGTAATGCTCGTCCTTGACCATCTCCCCCCAGAACTCGCCGCTGTCCGTCTCGTGCGTGGCGGTGTTGAACGTGCGCTTGCCAACCGGAGTATCGAAGGTGAGCCCAAGCAGCGCCTTGGATACCTTGTCGGAATCCGTGCTCCCCGCCTTCTTCATGCCGGCGGCAAGTGCCTCGACGGCGCTGTAGCCCATGATCGCCCAACCCGAGCCGTACGGATCCTTCGTGAAGGCGCGCAGGTGCTCGACAAACGCCTTGTGCTCCGGCGGCTCGTCGCCCGACCAGACCACCGGGTCGTAGGCGTCGGACCAAAGGCCAAACGGATAGTCGGCGCCAAGCGCTCGCGCCTCGTCAACCGACCCCACCTCGCCGCCATCCGCCAGTCGATAGTTGATCGCCTTGAAGTAGCCAAGCGGTCCCGCCTGTTTGGCGAGGGTTACGAAATCGCCCCCATAGACATCGCAAAAAACGGCATCCGGACGCTTGCCCATCTGCGCGTTGATGAACGGCGTGAAGTCGCTCTGCCCCAGCTTTGGCCATTGTTGGTCGACGATCTCGATGTCCGGCCTGGCCTTCTTGATAAAGTCTATGAACGCAGCGACCGCGTCTCGGCCGTAGGCGTAATCCGGGGCGATCGTCGCGACCCTCTTGACGTCCTTCCAGCGCGCCACAAGCGTGGCGCCGGTGCGTCCTTCGATATCGGTGTTGGAGGCGAGCCGGAAGATGTAGGGGTGCAGATTCGCCGGCCCGGTAAGCTGAATCGTCTTGGCAGTTGGGGCGATGAAGACGATCTTGTTTTCCTTCGCGATCGTCGAAACGGCCGGCGCTTCCGAGGAGGTGAGCGTCCCGATCAAGAAATCGGCATTGTTCTTCAGGATCAGCTCGCGTGACAGTCGCACCGCCTCGTCCGCGTTGGCCTTGCTGTCCCGTTCGAGCAGTTCGAGCTTGCGGCCGAGGACGCCACCCTGGGCATTGATGTCCGCGACCGCCAATTCCGCGCCCTTTGTGACCGGCACGCCATAGACCGCCGCCGGCCCGGAGAGGGGCATGGGAAACCCGATCCGGATCGTGCTCTCCGCGGCGGCGCCCCACGGCGCCAGTGCTGCCGCGGCGCAAGCGACAACCAAGGCGCCCATGCGTCGCATGTTGTCCCCCCGTCGATATTTATTCCCGGTGCTTACGGCTTAGCGTTCCATCTAGCATCACTCGCTTTGTTAATGACCGTCAAGCACGCGCAAGACCATTGCCCTGGGGCGCCTTCGGGCGGATGGGGGTGGGGTGAATCGGAGGGGCGCTCAGAACAGCGAATACCCGCCGTCGATCACGAAGCTGTCCCCGGTGTGATAGGCACTGGCCGGACTCATCAGGTAGACCGCGATGCCCCCGAAATCCTCCCCGGTGCCCCAGCGGCGCATCGGGATGCGCGGCATGACGTTGCCGCTGAACTTGGCGTTGCCGATCGCGTTCGCCGT